>NZ_CACVCE010000013.1:0-53509 GCF_902729445.1 Magnetospirillum sp. LM-5
GGGTCAAGCCCGGCCATGACGGATTGAGGAAGCTGACAGGAGTGCCGAGTTCTTCCCGCAGCCTGTTAGAAATTGCCCAGCGGCAGGATCACCGTGGCGGTGGTGCCTTCGCCCGTGCGGCTGGCGATCTCGACGCGACCGCCATGCAGGCGGGCCAACTGGTCGGCCAAGGAGACGGCCAGGCCGGTGCCCTCGCCCGGGCGTGAGGCCTGCAGCGGCGCCCGTCCCAGCGGCGCCAGCGCCAGTTTCATCGCCGGACCGCTCATGCCCGGGCCCTGATCGGCCACGCTGACGACGGCGAATCCTTCGGCGCCCGGCGCCAGGGACACGGTGACCGTACCGCCCTTCGGCGACATCCTGATCGCCTCGCTGACCAGGTTGAACAGCATCTGACGCAGGCGCAGATTGTCGCCATCGACCCTGAGCGGCTGATCCAGACCGACACTGGCCAGGCCGACCTCACGCCGGCGGGCCTGGTCGGCCGCCGCCCGCAAGGTCTCGCGGATCACGGTGACCAGATCCACCGGGGCGCGCTCGATCGCCAAGGTTCCGCCTTCGATGCGGGTCAGATCCAGCAGATCGTTGATCACCGCCTGCAAATGCCGCCCCGAGGCGGTGATGTAGCTGAGATATTCCTGGCAACGGGCATGACAGGACTGGCTGGGTCCGGAATGGGCCAGGGATTCGGCGAAGCCGATGATGGTGGTCAGCGGGGTCCGAAGCTCGTGGCTGGCATGGTTGACGAAGGCCGACTTGGTCTCGGCGGCGGCCTCGGCGGTGGCCTGCGCCGCCATCAGCAAATCCTGCGTCCGTTCAAGCTTGCGTAGCTGGGTCTGCATCCGCGTCAGCAAAAGGCCGATCAGCAACAGCAGCAGCACCACCAACAGGCCGGGAACGATCATGTGATTGGCCCAGCCCAGCAGCACCTGATCGGTATCCATCGATACGATGGTGATCAGCGGGAATTCGTTGCTGCGGGCGAAGCCGAAGATGCGTTCGTGATTGTCGAACGGCGACATGGTGACGCCGCCGCCCCGGCGCTCGCCCACCGCGCGGCGAAAGGCCGGCATATCGGCGATCGAGCGGCCGGTCACGCCATCGGGGTCGGGGACGCGGACCAGCACGGTGCCGACCGAATCCACCAGCAAGGCGGCCATGCGCGGATCGTTCACGGCGCCGCGCAATTCCCGCGACAGCTGGTCGAACGACAAGGTGGCGGCGATCACGCCCAGGAACTCGCCCTTGGGACCGGTCAAGGACCGGCTGACCACCATGATCCACGTCCCGTCATTGCGGCTTTTCAGCGGGCCGCTGACAAAGGTGCGCCCGGCCGCTTCGAGATGGGCACGGAAATAGTCGCGGTCGGACAGATCGACGCGCGACATCGGCAGTGGCAGGTTGGTGGCATAGCGCGAGAAGCCGTCGGCGCCGATGATCAACAGGCCGCGCGCCTGACCGATCAGCGGCATCTGCCGGCGCAGCAAGGCCAACATGTCCTCGGTGCCGTCACCCAGCAGCCGGTACGAGGCATCAATGCCGGCCAGCACCTTGTCGATGCCGCCGAAGATGCCATCGACCGCCTGGGCCAGCAGCAGGCTGGAATTCATCACCTCGTTGCGGGCGGCATCGAAGGCAGCGGAACGCTCACGCTCGGCCCACAGGGCGAACGACGCCACCACCGCGATCCCTACCAACAGGGACAGCACCAACACCTGTCGGCGAAGTTTGACCGAAGAAACCATAGACCCGCTTCAGGACGATCCCCAAGGCTGCCATGGTAGAGCCCCCCCTCCCGCACCGCAAGGGGGGCACATGTCTATATATATTGACCGGAATCGACCTTGATCACCTCGCCGGTGACGCAGCGGGCCAGATCGGACAGCAAGAACAGCACGGCGTTGGCGATGTCGGTGGTGTCGGGAAGGATGGCGAGCGCCGCCTCTTCCAGGGCCTTGTCGCGGAATTTCTGGTCAAGCGCCAAGGTCATCTCGGTCAGCACCATGCCCGGAGCCACCGCGTTGCAGGTCACGCCCTTGCGCCCCAGTTCCTTGGCCACCGTCTTGGTCAAGGTCACCAGCCCGCCCTTTGCGGCGGCATAATTGCCCTGGCCGATCTTGCCGCGCAGGCCGTTGATGGACACCACGTTGACGATGCGGCCATAGCCGCCATCCACCATCCCCGGCGCCGCGGCGCGGATGACATGGAAGGCCCCGGTCAGGTTGACGTCGATCACCTGGCGCCACTCGTCGTCGCTCATGCGCATGATGGTGCGGTCGCGGGTGATGCCGGCATTGTTGACCACCAGCGTCACCGGCTTGCCGATGGCGGCGAAGGCGGCCCGCACGCTGTCGGCGTTGGCAATGTCGACCTCGTGCGCCACCAGGGGCGCCGCCAAGCCGGCCGAGACATCGCGGTCGAACACATGCACCTCGGCGCCGCCAGCGGCCAGGATGTCGGCGATGGTACGGCCGATCCCGCGCATTCCCCCGGTGACGATTGCGACGCGGTTGGTGAAATTCCACTGCATGGTTCGAGCCCTCTCTTGACCGGCGACGTTATTTCGGTATTATCGTACCGATTTATCGGTTTAGCAAGCGTATCCCCGCCCCGCCCACGCGTCAAGAGACGGGGAACGCCCACCAACAGTTCATCGCGGGACCACGCCATTCGTGCGAACCCGTTCTAGGGAGGTTAAGGATGTCCATGACCGTGCGTGCCGTCACCTCTGCCGACCTCGACCGCGTCGTCGAACTCGACCGCCGGCTGACCGGCCAGCCCCGCGCCGACTTCTACAAGCGCCGTCTGGCCGCGCAGGCCGCCGACCCGAAGTCGTTCATCAGCTTCGCCGCCGCCGACGGCGCCGTCTTGAGCGGGTTTTTCTTCGCCCATGTGCTGGACGGCGAATTCGGCGGCCAGGCCCCGGTGGTGGTCCTTGACGCCCTGGGCGTCGACCCCGACATGCGCGGCCGCGGCGTCGGCCGCAAGCTGATGGTGCAGTTGGAAGAGGCCATGAAGGCGCTGGGCGCCAAGGAAATGGTCACCCAGGCCGATTGGACCGAGCATGCGCTGATCCGTTTCTTCGGCGCCAACGGCTTCAGCCTGGCGCCGCGCCTGATGCTGGAACGTTCGACCGCCGATGTCGAGATCGACGTGCCGGTGGAAACCCCCAGCCACGGCGCCGAGATCGATCTGTCCGACCCGTCGGGCGACCAGTCGGCGGCGCTGTCGCGCGACGTCGTGCCGGTGCGCTCGATGGCCGATTCCGACCAGGCGGCGATCGTCCATCTCGACAAGAAGATCACCGGCCGCGACCGGTCCGGCTATTACCGCCGCAAGATCGCCGAGGTGATGAAGGAATCCTCGGTCCGCGTGTCGCTGGTCGCCGAGATCGACGGCCAGTTCGCCGGTTTCGTGATGGCCCGCGTCGGTTATGGCGAGTTCGGCCGCGCCGAGCCCGTCGCCATCCTTGACACCATTGGCGTCGAGCCGGCCTTCGCCCGCCAGCATGTCGGCCGCGCCCTGCTGTCGCAGCTGTTCGCCAATCTGGGCTCGCTGCGGGTCGAGAAGGTGCAGACCGAAGTGGCCTGGAACGGTTTCGGCCTGCTGAAGTTCCTGGAACGTAGCGGCTTCGCGCCGGCCCAACGCCTGGTGTTTCGCCGCCGCGTCGGCTGATCCGGTCGCGTCGCGATCGTTCTTCGGCCCTCCACGAAGGAGACGGGCGCACCGCTTCGCGTCCGTCTCCTTTTTTTCATACATGTCTTCTTGCTTGACCTTGGCTAGTCCCTATACTCATGCGCCGTCATTGTCCGGCCATCCGCCACGACAAGGGAGTCGCCAAGAATGCAGAAACTCGTTTCGTTTGCCGGCCGTGTGATCATCGTCGGTTTCGGCAGCATCGGCCAGGGCGTTCTGCCCCTGATCCTGCGCCATATCGACCTCAATCCCGATCGGATTACCATCGTGACCGCCGAGGAACGCGGCCACGACGTGGCGAACGAGTACGGCATTACCTTCGTCAACCACGCGCTGACCAAGTCCAATTACAAGGACGTGCTGGGTCCGCTGGTGGGCAAGGGCGACTTCATCCTCAATCTGTCGGTCGATGTGTCGTCGGTGGCGCTGATCAAGCTGGCCCGCTCGGTCGGCGCGCTTTATCTCGACACCTGCATCGAGCCATGGGCCGGCGGCTACACCGACCCCTCGCTGTCGGCCGGCCAGCGCACCAATTACGCCATGCGCGAGCAGGCCCTGGCGCTGAAGAGCGCCGAGCCGCTGCCCACGGCCGTCGTCACCCATGGCGCCAATCCCGGCCTGGTCAGCCATCTGCTCAAGCAGGCGCTGCTGAACATTTCGGCCGATTGCGGCAAGCCGGTCACCGCCCCCGCCGACCGCGAGGGCTGGGCCCGCCTGGCCGCCGATATCGGCGTCAAGGTGGTGCACATCGCCGAGCGCGACACCCAGACCGCCGCCCATCTGCCCAAGGCCATCGGCGAGTTCGTCAACACCTGGTCGATCGACGGCTTCGTCGGCGAGGGCTGCCAGCCGGCCGAACTGGGCTGGGGCAGCCACGAGAAGCAATTGCCGCCCGACGGCCGCCACCACGATTTCGGCAACGGCGCCGCCATTTATCTGATGAAGCCGGGCGCCAGCACCCGGGTCCGCACCTGGACCCCGATCGAGGGTCCGTTCCACGGCTTCCTGATCACCCACAGCGAAGCCATCGCCATCTCGGATTTCTATACCGTCAAGGATGGCGACAAGGTGGTCTATCGGCCGACCGCCCACTACGCCTATCACCCGTGCGACGACGCCATTCTGTCGGTGCACGAACTGGCCGGCAAGAACTGGCACATGCAGCCCAACAAGCGCCTGCTGATGACCGAGATCACCGACGGCATCGACGAATTGGGCGTGCTGCTGGCCGGTCACGCCAAGGGCGCCTATTGGTTCGGCTCGCAATTGTCGATCGACGAAGCCCGCCGCCTGTGCCCGCACAACAACGCCACCAGCCTGCAGGTGACGGTGGCGGTGCTGGCCGGCATGGTGTGGGCGATCGAGAACCCCCATCGCGGCCTGGTCGAGCCCGACGAGATGGATTTCAAGCGCTGCCTGGACATCTGCATGCCCTATCTGGGTCCGGTGATCGGCGCCTACACCGACTGGACCCCCCTGTTCGGGCGCGAGGAACTGTTCCCCGAGGATTTGGACCGCGACGATCCCTGGCAGTTCAAGAACGTCCGGGTCTTGTAGTCAACCGGCGGCGGGCTTGATCGCCGCCAGGATCGATATCCGCTTGATCTTGTCGCCGCGGCCGAACAGGTCGCGGCCGACATAGATCGGCTCGATCAGGCCGGCGGCGGCGGCCTCGTTGAAACGGCTGACGAAATCGACGTTGAAGGCCAATCCGCCGCCAGGGTCCTGGTGGCCGATCTGCTGGTTGACCGGCTCGACGAACACCATCAACACCTCGGGCGTCAGGCGGGCGACGCGTTCGAAGAAGTCGGCCGGAAAGCGTTCCTGGAACATCACCGCGAAATTGGTGAACAGCAGCAAACGCCCGCTGGCGGCCAGCGGCGCCGGATCGAAGGAGTCGAAGTCGCCGGGCAGGAAGGTCACGTTCATCGCCGGCAGGCGTGCGGCCAGACGAGCGGCCAGGGCGCGGGCGTTCTCGTTGGGCTCGTAGCCGAAGAAGCGGGTGTCGGGGGCGCCGCCGCCGGCCAGCCACAGATCGAACAATTGGCGGCCATAGCCGGTACCGATCTCGGCCACCACCTCGGCGCCGGTGGCGAAATCGGCCAGCATGCGGGCGACGTTCAGATCGACATAGGGCAGGAACCGCGCTGCGTCACCGCACGACACGCCGTCTTCCGGCATGGACAGGTTGGTCAGCGGGTCATGCTGGCCCGGACGCGGAACGAAGCCGCACTGGCCGGTATCAGGATCGACCTGATAGCGGTTGGCCGTCTCGAAGCGATCGAAACGGCCGAAGATGCGGGCCAGCTCGGTCTCCTCGGCCAGCAGGGCGTCCAGAACCTTGCCCCGCGCCGCCCAGGCCAGACGGTAATATTCGATCCAGTCCATGCGCCCTCTCGCTGCAGGCTGCAACTATCCCCCGGCGCCTTAGTCCTGGCAAAGAAAAACCCCGACCCTGTCGCCAGGGCCGGGGCATTTCGACAAGATGGCAGATCAGCCGTGCAGGGCGGTGTACTTGGCCTGCAGCTGGTCGTGGCTTTCCTGAACGCCGACGACGATGCAGTCGGCCGGGCAGACCAGCTGGCACTGCGGGCTGTCCTCGGCGCCGACGCACTCGGTGCAGCGATCGGCGTCGATGACGTAGATCACGTCGCCGGCCGAGATGGCCGTGTTCGGGCAGGTCGACACGCAGGCATCGCAGCTGGTGCAATCGTCGGTGATCTTGAGCGACATTGTCTTGGTTCCTCTCTCTCTTTCGTTCCCCGGGGGTCAGGCAGCCTGGCCGAGACGGGCAAGTTTCTCGTGCCGGAAGGCTCCCCACAAGGCGGCCCCGATAGCACCAGCGTATATCGAGTCCGGGTGGTTCTTGGCAACCAGATTAACCTTCTCCTGCTCGGCCGCCTCGTTCAGGGCGGACAGCAGGCCGGCATCCAGCGCCAGACCGCCGGTCATCAGCACCACGCCGTCATTGGCGCCGATCGACTTCAACAGCTTGGCCAGGCGAACCGCCATCGAGACATGGATGCCCTTCAGGATGTTCGAGGCCGAGATGCCGCGGCTGACCATGTTGATGACGTCGGTTTCGGCCAGCACGGCGCAGATCGACGACACCTTTTCCGGGTTGTCGGCCTTGGTCGACAGGGTGCCGATCTCGTCCTGGGCGATGCCCAGATAGCGGGCGATGTTTTCCAGGAACTGCCCCGAGCCCGAGGCGCACTGGCTGGTCATCTTGTAGGACAGCACCTTGCCGCCCTCATCGACCTTGATGGCGCGGCCGTTCAGCGCCCCGATATCCAGCACCGAGCGGGCTTCGGGATCAAGGAAGATGGCGCCGCGACCATGGGTGGTCATGGAATAGAAGTGACCGGTCGAGAACTTCAGGTTCTCGGCATCACCCGTGGACGCCACATAGGCGACGTCCGAGGCCTTGATGCCGGCTTCCTTCAGCATGTCGTCGAAGCCTTCCTGCGCCAGCTGGAAGGGATCGCGGTTGCGGATGCGCGAGGTGAACTTGGCCAGCCATTCCTGCTTGTCGCCATCGACGCGGAACAGCACGCCCTTGACGCAGCCCGAGCCGATGTCGATGCCGGCGGTGATGATAGCGCTCATTGGATATATCCTCCGTTCCGGCTGTTAGTTGACCACCGCGCGCACCGCGAAGGTGGCGCCGCCCAGGGCTCCGGTGTAGATCGAGTCCGGGTTGATGTTGATGGTGACGTCGCCGTAATTCTCCTTGATCAGCTTGCGCAACTCGCGCACCGCCGCCTCGTTCTTGGCGACGCCACCGGTGAAGGTGAACTGGTCCTTGACGCCGCCGGCACGCGACAGGATCGACATGGCGCGCAAGATGATGGCGCGGTGCAGACCGGCCAGGATGTCCTCGCGCTTCTCGCCCAGGGCCAAACGGTCACGCAACTCGGCGCCGGCGAACACCGTGCAGGTCGAGTTGATGCGCACCTGCTTGGTCGAGTTCATGGCCAGCGGCCCCAACTCGTGCAGGCCCATGTTCATCTCGTCGGCGATATAGCCCAGATAGCGGCCGCAACCGGCGGCGCAGCGGTCGTTCATCTGGAAGTTCTCGACGATGCCGACGGGATCGACCTGGATGCCCTTGGTGTCCTGGCCGCCGATGTCCAGCACCGTGCGGGTTTCCGGGTACATCATGTGGGCGCCCAGACCGTGGCACAGGATTTCCGAGCGGATATGCTCCTTCGGGAAGGGCAGACGGACGCGGCCATAGCCGGTGCCGACCACATAGGTCTCTTCCAGCGGGATGGCCAGGGCGTCCTGCACCGGCTTGGCGATCAGGTTGTTGGCCATCTGGCCCTTTTCCAGGGCGCGGATGAACTTGCCTTCCATGTCACCCGACGGCGGCCGGTTTTCCACTTCGATGATCGACTTGTCATAGACATTGAGGATCATGTCGAAGCCCAGGCCGGCATCCTTGCACACCGCCTCGCCGACGGTCATGAAGTCCGACCCGGCCAGATCGCGGAAGAAGTCCGACTTGCGCTTGCCGCCGGCAGCGAACAGCTGGTCCGAACCGACGCGCAGACGCTTGAACACCTCGGCCAGGGTTTCCTGGACGCCCTTCTCACGACCGGCGAAGCGCGGGCCCTTGATGTTCTTGACGCAGGTTTCTTCCAGGTCGCCCAACTGCTCGAGGAACTGGACGTGGCGGAAATTGCGTTCCAGGTCGGCCAGGATCTCGTCGACCTTGCCGGCCACTTCCGGCACGCTCCCCAGAGCGCGACGGAACAGGGTCAGGCGGGTATCGATCAGCGCTTCCTGCTTCGACACGGCAGCCGCCGTGTCGTAGTTGGACCGCGAATTGGTGATGCCGCGCCCGAGGACCTGGGTGTTCTCATCCATCACCACCGCCTTGGTGGTGGTCGATCCCAGGTCGATTCCGATGAAACAACGCATATTCGTTTCCTCCTTACGCGGCCACGGTCTTGGAACCGCCGCCACGGCGCTTCTGCTCGATCATCTGGAAATAGCTTTCCAGGCGGTTCTTGACGTTGGCGGCCGAGAAGTAGCGCGGATCGACCAGGTCGGTTTCGATGAAGGCGCCGGGCTTGCCGGTGCGCCGTTCGACTTCCTTCATGATCATCAGCTGACCGGCCGAGAAGCTGTTGCAGCTCTTGATCGAGTTGATCAGCAGGCCGTCGGCCTCGTATTCCTCGACATACTTGGCCAGGATATCGACGCGGGTCGGCAGGTTGCGGTTGGTGTAGCAACCCAGGCAGTAATCGGCCAGGCTCTCCAGCGGATTGTCGGGATCGTGGCGGAAACCCAGATCGTACATGCCGCCGACCTTGGTGTAGGACGAGGCGACAACCACCGCGCCCTCGTCATAGAACATCTTCCAGAACTCGCGGAAGTTGGTCCAGTTGGGCGGGCCTTCGACGACCAGGCGGTACTTCTGGTCGTTGAAGCTGGTGCCTTCCGGCGTCAGCGGGCCTTCCTTGCGGTCGATGCGGCCTTGGACTTCGGCGCGCAGCATCTCGTAATACTTGACCGCGTCCTCGGTGCCGCGGAAAGCGGTGAAGATCGGGCCGATGTAATAGACGCCGCCGAAATAGGCGTCGATGGGCGACGGCTTGTGCTTGCCCTGCTCCAGGCACCACACCAGATCGTCCTCGGCCTTGGCCGAGTTCTTCAGGTACTGGCGCAGGCGATCGATGTCGAACTTGACGCCCGACACCTCTTCCAGACCGGGGATGACCACTTCCTTCAACTGCTTGACGATGTAGTCGCGCATGTTCTTGGTCGAGTGGCCGTCGCCCTCGTAAGGCACGTGCAGCATCAGGGTCGGGCACTTGTACTGCTCGCGCAGCAGTTCGAACCACTTCATGAAGGTGTAGCAGCCGGTATAGGACAGCATCAGCACGTCCGGGTCAGGGTACGGCTTGCCGTTCGGCGCGATGTTGCCCTTGCTCATCTGGCCGATATCGGCCTTGACGTAGGTGCAGACGTCTTCCGAATGGCCCGACTTCTCGGCTTCCATGATATAGCCGCCCGAGGCCTTGCGCATGCCGGCCTGGATGGCGTTGATCTCGGGCAGATTGTTGACGATGTCGAAGCACATCAACAATTCGTTGAGGTTACCCGGAACGAAGGTGGAGGACACCTTACGGCCGGTCTCATGCTTGGAGGTAATCGCCTCGTAGTTCCGGGCGATCATCTCCTTCTGCATGAGCATCGAGGGTTCCTTGGCGGCTTCAGTGCTCATGGCGTCAGCTCCACAGCTTGATGGAATCGGCGAAAGTGCCAGCCTGTTCGCGGATCGGCTGCATCTGGCCGGAATTTTCCGCGTACTTGAACGAGATGTAAGGGATCTTGGCCTCGGTCAGGGCCGAGCAGATCATCGGGCGGTCCAGCAGGGCCGGGTCGCAGAACGACGGGGTGGCGTAGATCACGCCCTCGGCGCCGCACTGCTTGACCTGGGCGACATGGTACTTGCCCTTCTCGCCCAGCTTGGGGACGTACTTGCACGACGTCTCGACCGAGTGGGTGATGAAGGTCATCGCCAGGTTCCGGACCGGGTCGCCATCGACCGGCACGTCCTCGGTGATGAAGCGGTTGACCAGCGAGTAATCGTCCTCGACCACGTAGCAGCCGGCCATCTCGATCGACTTGATCAGATTCAAGGGCGGCTGTTCGCAGAAGCTGCCATAGATGGCGATGCGGACATTGTCGCGCTTCGGACGATCCTCGGCGGCGGCGGCGGCCATGTAATCCTTGAGCAGCTGGTTGTGCTCTTCCACGTCCATCATCAGGCCGGCGCGCATCAGCACGTAGACCTCGGAGGTCGGGGCCTTCCACGGTTCCTTGGCCCGGAAGGCATAGACCTCGCGCACCAGGCGGCGATTCTCGTTGTAAAGGGTGATCGAGCGGCGGATGTCGTCGTCGGTGATCTTGCGCCCGGTCAGCTGTTCCAGACCTTCGCGCAGTTCCTGCAGTTCGATGGCGTAATAATCGCCGCCGATCGAGGGGTCGAAATTCTGCGGCGTGTCGAAGAACTTCGACCACACGTTCGGGAACATCATCTTCCAGATGCCCGACAGGTTGCGGATGACGTCGCAGACGAACGGGAAGATCATGCCATCGACGAAATCGACCCGGCCGGTCACCCCCAGCTCGATGGTCGAGCGCGGAATGCGGCAGATATAGGACTGGTAATAGGCGTCACCGTGGATGACTTCCATCTGGTCGCCACCGCCGAAGATTCCCAGCGGAAGGCAACCGGCGGCGTGGATCATCTCCATCGGCGCGTAAACCGGCAAGAACCCCACCACCTTGCGGCCGGCCTTGGCGGCCTTCCACTCGCGGGCATAGGTGAAGTTCAGGTCCTCGTACATGTCCTGACAACGCTTAACGATATCGGCGACGGCCATTTTAGCGGTCCTCCCAGTGAGCCGGCCTCTTCTCGACGAACGCGGTCAGTCCTTCGACTGCATCCCGCGTCGCCATCAGGCCGTTGAGATAAAGGTCTTCGACAAGGGCGATCTTGGCGATCACGCGCTCGACCATGCCGGCGCGCGCCGCGCTTACAGCAAAACGCAAGCTTGAAGCCGAATGCTTGGCCAGGCCGGCATCGAACCAGGCCAGCGCCGCCGCTTCCGGCTCGTCGGCCAGGGCGTTGGCAAGGCCGGTGGCGACCGCTTCGGCGCCGGTGATCGAGCGTCCCGAGAACAACAAGTCCTCGGCGGCGGCACGGGGCATGCGCTCGGGCAGCAGGCACGAGGCGGCCGGCGCGAACACCGCCAGCTGGATCTCGGGCTGGCCCAGGCGGGCATCTTCCGACACGAACATCAGGTGGCCGGCGGCGGCGACTTCCAGCCCACCGCCCAGGCACTGGCCGCGCACCGCCACCATGATCGGCACCGGATAGGCGACCATTTCGCGCACCAGCTCATGCAACGACTTCAGCATCCCGGCACATTGGTCGGGCATGTGTTCCGGCACCGAGGCACCGAAGCTGAAATGCGGGCCTTCATGGTCCAGCAGCACGCCGCGCAGATGGATGTCGGCCTTGGCCTCGACCAGGGCGGCATTCAGCGCCCCGATCATCTCGGCATCGACGATGTTGGCCTTGGGACGCGCCAGACGCAGCCTTAACAGCTTGCCGTCACGGTCGCGCCAGACTTTCAACGCGCTCATCGGTTCAGCCCTTCGCCTTGGGGATCAGGGATTCGATCAGTTCCGGAGTCCACGGCGCCCCCTTGGCCAGGGCCTGGCGCAGGGCGACGAAGTCGATCTCGCGCTCGTCCTTCGGCCCCTCGTTGAAGGCCCTGAAGCCGGTGCGGGCCTCGGTCATCATGTTGAGACCCAGCCAGTCGCGGCTGTTTTCCTTGTTGGCGTTCCAGGCGTTCAGCTTGGGCTTGCGCAATTCCTGGATGGTCTTGGTGAAGCAGTCGGGGAAGGTCATCAGGATCTTGGCGCAGACTTCCTCGACCTTGGCGTCCAACAAGGACAGGTCGATGGTGCCCTGCTTCAGCAGGTCCTTGCCCTTCATCAGCTCGTCGCCGGTCTTGCTCTCGCCATGGATGATGCGGCCGTATTCATCGAGATAGCGGTCGGTGACCACCAGCGGGTTGGCGACGAACTTGCCATCGACCTTCAGGGCCGGGACCACATCCATGATGATGCCGACACGGGCGGCCTTGTGGGCCGACCACGGCTCGCACAAGCTGCCCGACACCATCGCCTGCTCGCAGCCGATCATGACGGGAAGGAAGTCGGTGGCGCCGCCGATCGGGGCCGAGCCGTGCTTGGGGCCGGCCTGGCCGAACTTGGCCAGATCCTGGGCGATCGAGAAGTCGGCGGCCATGCCGATTTCCTGGCCGCCGCCGATGCGCATGCCGTTGACGCGGCAGATCACCGGCTTGTCGCAGCCCAGGATCGACGACACCATGTCGTTGAACAGGCGCATATAGGCCCGGTATTCCTGCGGGTTGCCGGCGTAATATTCGGCATATTCCTTGGTGTTGCCGCCGGTGCAGAAGGCCTTGTCGCCGGCGCCGGTGAACACCACACTGACCACGTCGCGGGCGTTCGACGCCTCGCGGAAGCCCATGATCACGCCCTTCACCATCTCGGTGGTGTAGGAATTGTACTGCTTCTGGTTGTCCAGGGTGATCCACACATTGTACAGGCCTTCGGCGACCGAGCCGTCCGGCCGCTTGGCCGGTTTCTTCTCGTAAAGGACGCCGGGGACGATCTGATGGGGCACCAGATCATGGTCGTTCAGATGGGCGGGCGCCGTGCGGTCGACGATGGCGGCGGTTTCGGGCTTCATGGTTTCGTCTCTCCCTCTTTTTCGCTTTTTGTCAGACCGCGGGCACCAGCACGGCGCGGCGGATCAGCTTGTGGTCGTGGGCGGCGGTGAAAATCTCGTTGATGGCATCCAGCGGATGGCGCTCGACGAAGTTCTTGACGTTGACCTTGCCCGACAGCACCAGCTCCAGCGCGCCCGGGTACAATTCGGGAACGCAGCCCCAGTTGCCCAACGCACGGGCATGGTAGGCCATCAGGTTGGACAGGCGGAATTCCGCCTTGTTGAAGGTGTAGCCGACGACGCACAGGGTGCAGCCGTGCACCATCAGGTCGAAGGCCGTCTGCTGGCCGGGCACCGAGCCCGAGCATTCCATGATGATCCACTCGGTGGCGCGCAGGCCGTTGGCTTTCGCGAAGGCCGAGATTTCCTTCTTGATCTCGCGGGTGCCGGGAAAGTTCTTGGGGTTCAAGGTCAGCGCCGCGCCATAAGCCGCGACCTGTTCCAGCTTCTTGTCGTCGATGTCCAAGGCCACCACCTTGGCGCCCAGGGCGTTGGCCACCTGGACCGAATAGCCGCCGACGCCGCCGGCGCCGATGACGATGACCAGGTCACCCTGGCCGATGCCGGCCTGGATCGCCGATTGATAGGGGGTGGTCAGCGCGTCGGCGACCACCGCGACCTCGGCCAGCTCCATGCCGATGGCGGCCAGACGGGCCTCGTCGACCGGGCACAAACCCTTGGCCGGCACCTTGATATGAGTGGCGAAGCCCCCCATGAAATCGTTGCCGGGCATCTTCTGCGAGCGGCAGATGGTTCCCTTGCCGCGCTTGCACAAATCGCACTCGCCGCAGGGGATCACTGCGGGTATGATCACCGCCTTGCCGAGCCAGCCTTCGGCGCCTGCCCCAGCCTTCTCCACGCGACCGGAAATCTCGTGGCCGAGGGTCAGCGGCAGGGGGTGGTTGGTGCGGACGCCGTTGTAATAATAGTCGAGGTCGGTATGACACACACCGCATCCGGCAATGGCGACCAGGACGTCCCCGGGCTCCAGGGTTCCGACATCCATCGGCTCCTTGACCATGGGCGCGCCCACTGCGGTCATCATCCAGCGATACGGTGAGTTGGCCATGCTGTCTCCTCTCTTGAAATTGCTTCGGTTTCCGAACCCGACCATTGACGTCAAATCAGCTGGCCGTCTATTATTGGGTAAATGCGTACCACAATGCCGAATTAAAGGTCAAGAGCGCATCGATCCAATCGGGTCCAACCATTCACAAGGCTGATCCGGCCGCCACCGGACCAATCGGGGAAAGAACGACAATGACTCAGAATAAGGGTGTTTCAGGGTCCGTCTCGCTTGCCATGTGCGGCAGCGGCGGCGCCGGCGTGATGACCGCCGCGAACATGTTGTTGGATGCCGCCGCCGAGGCCGGCTACTACGCGCTTTTCGGCCGGTCGTCCGGTCCGCAGATTCGCGGTGGCGAGGCTGCGGCGATCGTGCGCCTTAGCCCCGAGCCGGTGACGTCGGTCGACGACACCACCGAAATCCTGCTGGCCATCGACTGGCAGAACGTTCAGCGCTTCGCCGCCGAACTGCCGCTGGACAAGAACAGCGTCATCATCACCGACCCCACCCAGGGCGAGGTGCCGGAAGTGATGGCCAAGTCGGGTGCCCGCATCGTCGAGCTGCACATGAAGGACCTGGCCAAGGAAATTCCCGGCGGCCGCGCCAACATGATCGCGCTGGGCGCCGTCGCGCAGTTGATCGGCCTGTCGGTCGATACCGTCTGCGAGGTGCTGGGCCAGTCCCTGAAGAAGAAGCGCGCCGACGCCTACGAGGCTTCGGTCGCCGCCGTCAAGAAGGGCGCCGAGGCGGCCCTTTCCATGGGCACCACCAAGCAGCTGGGCAAGCTGGCGGGTGAGCCGGCCAAGCGCTGGTCGATCACCGGCAACGAGGCCGCCGCCCTGGGTGCCGTGCGCGGTGGCGTGCGTTTCTGCGCCGCCTATCCGATCACGCCGGCCACCGAGATCCTGGAATATCTGAGCAGCGCCCTGCCGAAGGTCGGCGGCACGTTCGTTCAGGCCGAGGACGAACTGGCCTCGATCAACATGTGCGTCGGCGGCTCGTTCGGCGGCGCCGCCTCGATCACCGCCACCGCCGGCCCCGGCCTGTCGCTGATGATCGAAGCCTTGGGCATGGCGACCGCCTCGGAAACCCCGGTGGTGGTGGTCGATGTCCAGCGCGGCGGACCGTCCACCGGCATTCCGACCAAGTCGGAACAGTCGGACCTGAACATCGCCCTGTACGGCCTGCATGGCGACGGCCCGCATCTGGTGGTCGCGCCGACCTCGATCGGTGACTGCCTGCTGACCACCCAATGGGCGGTCCATCTGGCGGAAATGACCCAGACCCCGTGCATCGTGCTGTCGGACCAGTCGCTGGGCCAAAGCCGCACCATCATGCCGGTGCCGGCCGACGTCGCCTTCGTCGGCAAGCGTCTGACCGTCACCGAGGCCCTGCCCGAGGGTCAGGTCTACAAGCGTTACGCCAACACCGCCTCGGGCGTGTCGCCGATGGCCATTCCGGGCACTCCGGGCTGCCAGTACACCGCCGACGGTCTGGAACACACCGAGACCGGTCTGCCGTCGTCCCAGGCCAACGACCACTCGACCCAGCAGGACAAGCGCCTGCGCAAGTTGACCGGGTTCGAATATGGCGACATGTGGGCCACCATCGAGGGTGAAGGCGACATCGCGGTGATGTGCTGGGGCTCGTGCGTCGGTGCCGCCCGCGAGGCGATTGCCCGTGCCGCCGCCGATGGCGTCAAGGCCAAGCTGATCGCTCCGCGTCTGCTTTACCCCACCCGTCCCGAGGTGATGGCCAAGGCCTTGGCCGGCGTCAAAAAGGTGCTGGTGGTCGAATTGTCCCATCTGGGCCAGTTCCACCGCTACCTGAAGGGCGAATACGACCTGCCGGCGGAAATCCAGCAGATCAAGCGCGGCGGCCCGCTGCCGATCCGTCCGAACGAAATCCATTCCCGCCTGCTGTCGATGGGGAAGTAAGTCATGACCGAATCCAATTGCGCCATCACCTACTCCGCCAAGGACTACAAGTCCGAGACCAAGCCCGTCTGGTGCCCCGGCTGCGGCGATTATTCCGTCCTGTCGTCCATCACCAAGGCGTTCGCCGACCTGAACCTCGAACCCCACAAGACCTCGGTGGTGTCGGGCATCGGCTGCTCGTCGCGTATCCCCGCCTATACCACCACCTATGGCTTCCACTCGATCCACGGCCGCGCTTTGGCCGTGGGCGCGGGTCTGAAGCTGGCCCGCCCGGACATGACCGTCCTGGTGGCCGGCGGTGACGGCGACGGCTTCTCGATCGGCGGCAACCACTTCCTGCATGCCTGTCGCCGCAACGTCGACATGACCTATGTGGTCATGGACAACCGCGTCTACGGCATGACCAAGGGTCAGCCCAGCCCGACCACCGAGCCGGATTGGGATGCCTCGGCCATGGCTCCGCCCGGCGGCACCGGCATGACGCCGTTCAACCCGCTGGCCATCGCGCTCGCCGCCGGCGCCAACTTCGTCGCCCGCTGCTTCTCGGGCGATCCGAACGGTACCGCGGCGGTGATCGCCGAGGCCATCAAGCACCCGGGCTTCTCGTTCGTGGCGGTGATGAGCCCGTGCATCACCTTCCGCGAGGAGCAGCGCGAGTGGAAGAACGTCGTTCGTCCGTCGCCGGTGGAATCCACCTCCGACGCCGCCCAGGCCGCCAAGCGCCTGATGACCGACGACGGCTTCAACATGGGCATCCTGTATCGCGGCGCCCGCGTTCCCTATTCGCCGAAGGGGGCCGGCCAGGCCACCATCGCCGATCTGGAAGCGGAGTTCGCCCTGTGAGCCTGGCGGCTGGCCAGATCACCTCGAAGGCCCAGCTCCTCGCCATCGCCCGCGCGATCGAGGAGCAGGCTGCCGAGCAATACGCCGAACTGGCGGAAGCGTTCGTGGAAGCGTGCAATGCCGATGCCGCGACCGCCTTCCGCGAGTTGGCCGAGGGCAGAAAGCCCCGGGTGGCGGCGCTGCCGCCGCTCGCGGGGCCGGTCCCCGGCCCGCTGCCCTGGGGTGACCGCGATCCCGAAATCTCGGACCCCGAGGCGGTGCATTACCTGATGTGGCCCTGGCACGTGTTCGACCTGGCTTTGCGCCACGAACAACTGACCCAGGCCTTCTTTGCCGCCATCGCCGAAAACTCGGCGGTGGCGGAGGTCTCGCAGGCCGCCCGCGACCTGGCCGCCCAAGGCCAGGCCCAGGTCGCCCAGATGAATGCGCGCCGGGATCAAGCCCCCATCCCCCCGGATGATTGGGACGAAGACCCCGACCCGCCCAATTGGGAAGCGAGCGAATAAGCATGGTGCATGAGGCGATCTTGCCCGAGGGGTGGAAGCAGCCGGTGGGTTACGCCAACGGCATGCTGGCGCGTCCGGGCAGGACGCTTTACATGGCCGGCCAGGTCGGCTGGACGGCCCAACAAGAATTCATGAGCGCGGAGCTGGTGCCTCAGTTCAGACAGGCATTGGAAAACATCCTCGCCATACTCAGACAAGCAGGCGGACAACCCGAGCATATCTGCCGCATCACCGCGTTCTGCATCGACCGGAACGCCTATCTTGCGGCCAGACGTGAACTCGGACTCATCTGGAAGGAACTGATGGGAAGCCATTACCCGTGCATGAGCATGATCTTCGTGGCCGATCTTCTGGATCACCCCGCCAAGATCGAGCTGGAAGCCACGGCAATCATTCCCGACTGATCCTTCCGACCAACAAGAACCGCCAAGACCCAGGAGGGTGAAGTGTCCAAGTCCAAGCAGAATTTCCAGTGGGAAGACCCGCTGCTGCTCGACGACATGCTGACCGAGGAAGAGCGCCTGATTCGCGATTCCGCCCGCAGCTACTGCCAAGAGCGGCTGATGCCGCGCATCACCGAAGCCAACCGCCACGAGATCTTCCATCGCGAGATCATGAACGAGATGGGCGAGTTGGGCTTCCTGGGCCCGACGACGCCCGAGGAATATGGCGGGGCCGGCGTCAATTACGTCAGTTACGGCCTGGTCGCCCGCGAGGTCGAGCGGGTCGATAGCGGCTATCGCTCGGCCATGAGCGTGCAATCCTCGCTGGTGATGTACCCGATCTATGCCTATGGCACCGAAGAGCAGAAGAAGAAGTACCTGCCCCGCCTCGCCACCGGCGAACTGATCGGCTGCTTCGGCCTGACCGAGCCCGACGCCGGCTCGGATCCCGGTTCCATGCGCACCCGCGCCAAGAAGGTCGATGGCGGCTATCAGCTCACCGGCAACAAGATGTGGATCACCAATTCCCCCATCGCCGACGTCTTCGTGGTGTGGGGCAAGACCGAAGACGGCGTGATCCGCGGCTTCATCCTGGAAAAGGGCATGAAAGGTCTTTCAGCCCCCAAGATCGAGGGCAAGTTCAGCCTGCGCGCCTCGGCCACCGGCGAGATCGTCATGGACGAGGTGTTCGTGCCAGCCGAAAACCTGATGCCGGGCGTCGAGGGCCTGAAGGGGCCGTTCGGCTGCCTGAACCGCGCCCGCTACGGCATCGCCTGGGGCGCCATGGGCGCGGCCGAGTTCTGCTGGCAGCAGGCCAGGCAATACACCCTGGACCGCAAGCAGTTCGGCCGGCCTTTGGCCAACAACCAGCTGATCCAGCTGAAGCTGGCCAACATGCAGACCGAGATCACCCTGGGCCTGCATGCCTGTCTGCGTCTGGGCCGGCTGTTCGACGACGGCCGCATGGCGCCCGAGATGATTTCCATGATGAAGCGCAACAATTGCGGCAAGGCGCTGGAAATCGCCCGCATCGCCCGCGACATGCATGGCGGCAACGGCATCAGTGACGAATTCCACGTCATCCGCCATGCCATGAACCTGGAAGCGGTCAACACCTATGAAGGCACCCACGACGTCCACGCCCTGATCCTGGGCCGGGCGATGACCGGGTTGAACGCCTTCAGCGGCTGACGCCCGAAGAACCCGGTCCCCGCAAGGGGGCCGGGCCTTTTCGCCAATGCTTGTCCATTCAGCTTACCGCAGCCAGCAACTTCAGCTCCCGCAGATTTTTGGGAGACTTCGGCTGAATGATGTCGCGGTTAATCTTGAGGACAAGCGATTTCAAAACATCAGTCCTGTTCAAATGCGAGGCATTCATGACGACCCGCATTTCAGCATCCGTGCTTTCCGTTACCTTGAACGAGATTCTCTTGGTTTTCTTGTCAGCGCTTGGGCTGAACTGAGCTGGAGCCGTGCGGATGACCTCCGCCAACTGTGCGGCCTCATCCACTCGCCCCGCCATGGTGTGAATGTAATATACGACCAACTTTTTTCTGAACTCGGCAGAGGACTTCGAATCGATCTTGTAGCAGGCGAGATCCAGGGCATCGACATAAATGGCAGGAAGAACCGCCTCGATCGGCTTCTCCGACTTCTCTCGTTGCGCTTTGATGGCGGGCGTCGATTGGGGGGGGATTGCGACAACGGCACCACAGCAATTACAGACGCCGACAAGGATATCCTTGACCAGGCCGCGCCCATCACTGAAGGGCACATCCCGGTACTGGTAGGTCGTCGAGACAATTCCACATTGATCGCAGATTGCTCTACCGGACTCACCTGGGGAATACAGTCTCGTCATGGCGAAATCTCATTGATGTACACTGATGAACCATGTGTCCGAATCAAGTAAATAAAATTTAATGTACCAGCCATCTTTCTTCAATACATGGACATCGATGGCCTGGATTTGATGATGCGGGCTTGTTGCGTGATCGCTTCCCCTGCATTTCTTAATGATATCGGCAACCTGACCCGGAGTGATTTCACCGACGGCAAGTTTGTTCTTCACATAAATATCACCGCCCCGGGCTTCATGCTGGTATGCCCCGGTACTCAGCGCCAGAAGAACTCCCTTCTTCGCATCTCGAAATCCCATGCCACCCCCGAGATATACGAAATTCTTCGTAACCTTTCAATCCCTCATCCGGAGGATATGACTTCCGGACACAGGCTCGCTCATTCCGATTTGTCGTCGCGGTCGATCTTGTGGGCGTCCAGCAGGCGGTCGGACTTGGCCTTGGCGGCCTTTTCCGAATCCTTTTCCACCTTGGTCCGGCCGAAGGCGGCGCGGTTGGTGGCGGCGGCGGATTCCTTGTCCGACTTCGCCTTGGCCTTCTTCCAGTCCTTCAGCTTGACGATGTCGGCCAACAGATCAGCGCCTTTTCAGTTCCGAGCGGGAATAATTGGACAGATGGCCCTCTCGTGCGGCCTGGGCGCGGACCTGGCCCATCAAGGCCTTGGACTTGCCCTCGGCGGCGACGGTGCCCAGCTGGCGCTCCAGATCGGCCGAGCCGCATTTGTCGCAGGCCGGCAGGTCCGAGCCCATCACCAGGGTCTCGAACACGGTATCGCAGGATTTGCATCGATAGGTATAAAGCGGCATGCCTTCCCCTTGAGGCTGGATGAAGGTGGCGGCGCCCCAAGGATAGACATTGTGCGGCGCAATGCAAGGAAACAGAAGGCTTGGACAGCCTTGGCAAAAAAACTGTCCCCCGACCGCGATTATCCTCTTGCGCCCTGGGATGGGGGCGGTTATAACGCGGCCCTCACGACGACGCGGGTGTAGCTCAGTCGGTTAGAGTGCCGGCCTGTCACGCCGGAGGTCGCGGGTTCGAGCCCCGTCACTCGCGCCATTCTCCCCTCAAGGGGTCGATGGCAGATCGTTCGTGAAATTTCGAAGAACCGCCCCTCGGGGCGGTTTTTTCGTTTGCGCCAGCGTTTTCGATTGCCTATTATGTGACCACAATTTGGTGATGCCTGTTTTTGCATCACATGACTCTCGGGCAAAACCCTGAGCGCATTGCCGCATGTTTGGGCAATGTGATCGGGTTTTTGCACGTTTGCGCGCCAGCGCTTGCCCTGATGTTTTTTTCATCACGGCCTAGCCCGTTGATTCCACGTCAAAACCAATCGTCCCTCGATCTGGCATGAAACTTGATCAGGCTGTCGCGCCCGTATGACGCGGGCTTGATCAAGGAGAGAGGGTCAATGGAAGCGACACGTACGGGTGTGGACGTCTTGTTCGTCCTGTTGGGGGCGATCATGGTGCTGGCGATGCATGCCGGTTTTGCCTTCCTCGAGGTCGGCACCGTCCGCAAGAAGAATCAGGTCAACGCCCTGGTGAAGATCATCACCGACTTCGCGATGTCGACCTTGGCCTATTTCCTGATCGGCTACGCCGTCGCCTACGGACCGACCTTCCTGGTCTCGGCCGATCAGTTGGTCGGCAAGGCCGATGGCTCGGCGTTTGCCGCCAACGGCTATGATCTGGTCAAGTTCTTCTTCCTGGCCACCTTCGCCGCCGCCATTCCGGCGATCATCTCGGGCGGCATCGCCGAGCGCGCCCGCTTCTGGCCGCAACTGATCGCCACCACCATCCTGGTCGCGCTGGTCTATCCGACCTTCGAGGGCATGGTGTGGGGCACCCGCCTGGGCTTCCAGGATTTCATGAAGGCCACCTTCGGCCAGCCCTTCCACGATTTCGCCGGTTCGGTGGTGGTCCATGCCGTCGGCGGCTGGATCGCACTGGGTGCGGTGCTGATGCTGGGCGCGCGCATGGGCCGCTACAAGAAGGACGGCCGCGTCGTCGCCATCCCGCCGTCCAACATTCCGTTCCTGGCGCTGGGGTCGTGGATCCTGTGTGTCGGCTGGTTCGGCTTCAACGTGATGAGCGCGCAATTGATCGACGCCATCTCGGGCCTGGTGGCGATGAACTCGCTGATGGCCATGGTCGGCGGCATCCTGGTCAGCCTGCTGGTCGGCAAGAACGACCCCGGCTTCGTCCATAACGGCGCGCTGGCCGGGCTGGTCGCGGTGTGTGCCGGCTCCGACGTCATGCACCCGCTGGGAGCCCTGGCCACTGGCGGCATCGCCGGCGGCCTGTTCGTCGCCGCGTTCGAGCTGTGCCAGAACAAGTGGCGCATCGATGACGTTCTGGGTGTGTGGGCCTTGCATGGCCTGTGCGGCTTCATGGGCGGCATCGCCTGCGGCGTGTTCGGCCAGGAAGCGCTGGGCGGCCTGGGTGGCGTCAGCCTGACCGCCCAGATCGCCGGCACCGTGACCGGGGCCGCCTTCGCCCTGGTCGCCGGCCTGGCGGTCTATGGCGGCCTGAAGGCCAGCATCGGCATCCGCCTGTCCGAGGAAGACGAGTTCATGGGGGCCGACCTGGCCATCCACCATATTCCCGCCTATCCCGAGGAATTCGCCTCGGTGCACGATACCGGCCCGATGGCCGCCCGTGCCTCGGCGAAGGCGACCGCCTCGGCATCGCGCAGCACAGCCATCGGCTGAGGACTGGACGAGCCCCCCTCCCGATGTGATAATCCCTAGTGGTTAGCCGTCGGGAGGGGGTGCTGGTGGCCGAGCAACAGCGAAAGGACCGAAACGACCTGGTCGGCAGCCGGGCCGTGATCGTCTTGGGGGCCATCCTGGTGGCCGCCGTGCTGTTGATCACCTCGTACGAAATCTGGCGCCAGCGCACGGTGGCGCTGTCGTCGTCGGCCACCAACCTGGAAGCGCTGGCCGTGGCCCTGGCCGAGCAGACCGAGCGCAGCATTCGCAACGTCGAAACGGTCATCGACGCCGTTCTCGAATCCATCGACGAAGGCGGCGGCATCGAGAACGCCAATTCGGCCGACATGCATCGGGAATTGCGCGAACGCGCGGTCGGCGTCCCGCAGATCGCCGGCATCGGCTTGGTCGATTCCACCGGACTCGGGGTCAACACCCTGGTCCACTGGCCGACGCCGCCCTTCAATGTCGCCGACCGCGACTACTTCCAATTTCACCGCGACCACGCCGACAAGGCGGCGCATATCGGGGCGCTGACCTCGGGGCGGCTGTCGGATCGCGAGATGATCACCATTTCCAAGCGGATCAGCGGGCGCGACGGGTCGTTCAAGGGGGTCGTGCTGGCCACCATCCTGCCCGGTTTCTTCCACGAGTTTTATGCCCGCGTGCTGCCGCCGACCCACAACAGCGCCGTGGCCCTGTTCCGTATCGACGGCATGTTGCTGGCCCGCGTTCCGGAAGCGCCGGGGACCAAGCTGGGCAAATCCTACGCCCACCTGCCCGACTTCCAGCCGGGAGAACCGCGATCCGGCCTGGTCCGTGGCCCCAGTCCGATGGATGGCGCGATGCGGATGGTGGCCTTCCAGACCTTGGAACGCTATCCGCTGAAGCTGAACCTGTCGCTGGACGAGGGGCAATTGCTGGCCTCGTGGCGCGGCAACACCCTGCGCCTTGCCGCCTTCGGGGTGACGGCGACCATCTTGCTGACCAGCATGGTGTTCTTGTTGGTCCGCCACATGCGCGGCGAAGAGCAAAGCGTGCGCCAGTTGCGCGACAGCGAGAACCGCCTGCGCCTGGCCCAGTTCACCCTGGACCACGCCGCCGACATGGTGTTCTGGGCGACCATGGACGGCCGCGTGATCTATGCCAATCGGGCGGCGTGCGAACGAACCAATGTGACCGTCGAGGAGGCGTCCACCGTGACGGTGGCCGAGCTGGACCCGGCCTTCAGCCCAGAAATGTGGCAAGGCCACCTGGCCACCTTGCGGCGAGACGGCACCGTCCGCTACGAGGCGGTGCACCGCCCGCGCAAGGGACGGCCGTTCCCGGTCGATGTGGTCATCACCACGGTCATGTGGGAGGGCCAGGAATCACTGTGCGCCTTCGTGCGCGACATCACCGACCGCAAGCAGGCCGAGGCCGCCTTGGCCGAACAGGCCATCAGCCTCGAGGCCTCGAACGCCGAACTGGAACAGTTCGCCTATGTCGCCAGCCATGACCTGCGCGAACCGCTGCGCATGGTCAACAGCTTCGTCACCATGCTGTCGAAGCGCTATGGCGACAAGCTGGACGACGAGGCGCGCGACTATATCGCCTTCGCCCAGGACGGCGCGGTGCGCATGGATCGGCTGATCCTGGACCTGCTGGAATATTCCCGGGTCGGCCGGCTGGACCGGCCGCTGGTCCCGACGCCGCTGGGCCAATGCATCGACCTGGCCTGCCGCAACCTGCTGCTGGCCATCGACGAAAGCGGTGCGGCCATCGATCGCGACACCGACTTCCCCATGGTCATGGCCAACGAGGAGGAACTGGTCCGCCTGTTGGTCAACCTGATCGCCAACGCGCTGAAATACCGCGCTCCCGACCGGGCGCCACGGATCACCATCGGCGCCGAGCGGCGCGACGACGATATCCTGGTCACCATCGCCGACAACGGCATCGGCATCGCGCCGGAATATTTCGAGCGCATCTTCCGCATCTTCCAGCGCCTGCACGGCCGCGACCGGTACGAGGGCACCGGCATCGGCCTGGCCATCTGCAAGAAGATCGTCGAGCGCCATGGCGGGCGCATCTGGGTGGAATCGGTGCCGGACCAGGGATCGTGCTTCTACTTCACCTTGAAGCCGGCCCCTACCCCGTGAAAAAGTCCCTCGGCTTCGCCTCGGTGTACTTTTCCCCGATTTTGTTTGGAAACCCCGTGCTCAAGCAAGCTTTCCGCGCGGGCTTGGTTTGATTTCCCGCCATGAGGCGAGCACGGCTCGCCTCATGGCGGGGGGGCAAACGCGAAAAATAGGCGCAGGGCCGCCCCAAGCCTATTTTTCTCCTTTTGAATCAACGTGCAAAAGTACACTGAGCGAAGCGAAGGACTTTTGCACGGCCGACCGGCCCCTCACCCCTTCGCCAGGGCCCTGACCTCGCCCGAAACCGCCACCCGGCCGGTTCCGACATAGGCCTCGTGGTTGGCCTCGATCTCGTCGGGCTTGTAAAGATAATTGACCATCAGCCCGAAGGATTGCCCCAGCCCCTTGCGGCTAAGGTCGGCCAACCAGTTCAGCCGTTCGACGCGGGCGCCGTTGGACAGGTGGAACTGCGCCACCGGGTCCAGCGCCTTGCCCCTGTCGTTCTTCTCGGCGGTCAGATAACGGGCCGCCAGCCGGGTCAGCACCGGCTGCAGCGCTTCGGCGAACAGCGCGTCTTGGTGCCAGGCCGGATCGGCCAGCAAGGCCTTCAGGCTGCCCTTGGCGCCCAGCCCGTGCGACACCTGCCCCAGCCGGTGGTGCTCGGCGGCATTCAGCAGACCAGGCTCGCCCGCGGCCAGGCGCCGGTTCAGCCAGGCGGCGAAGCCGGGAATCGGCGAAAGCGTGGCGAAGGTCGTAAGGCGGGGGAATTCGCGCCCCAGTTCCTCGACCACCTTCTTGATCAGGAAATTGCCGAAACTGATGCCGTTCAGGCCGCGCTGGGCGTTGTTGATGGAATAGAAGATGGCGGTGTCGGCCTGGGCCGGGTCGCCGACCGGGGCGGTGGGGTCCAGCAATTCCTGGACGTTGCCGGCCAGGCCCCTGACCAGGGCGACCTCGACGAAGATCAAGGGCTCGTCGGGCATGCGCGGGTGGAAGAAGGCGTAAAGCCGGCGGTCGGAATCCAGCCGGTTCTTCAGATCGTCCCAGCCCTGGATGGCATGCACCGCCTCGTAGGCGATCAGCTTTTCCAGGATCACGGCCGGCGAGCGCCAGGTAATGCGCGATAGCTCCAGGAAGCCGACGTCGAACCAGGCGGTCAGCAAGGCCTTCAGATCGGCTTCCAGGGCGGCCAGGCCGGGATCGCCTGTGCCCATGCCGGCCAGCTCGGCCCGCAAATCGACCAGGAACTTGATGCCCTCGGGCAGGGCGTTGAACTGGGCCAGCAGACGGACGCGCGGCGGCTCCAGGGCGGCGCGCAGCGCCTGCTCGGCGGCCGGGCGGGCCGCATCCTCGGCGGCGGCCAGGGTGGCGATGGCGGCATCGACGCGGGCGCGGTCGGGACCGAAGCGGTCGGCCATCACCTGAAGGAAGCGGCGCCGGCCATCGGCCGACAGCGCCAGATATTCGCGGCCCAAAGCCGAGGCCCGCGCCCGGGCCGACACCTCGCCGCCCTTGGCGTCCAGGCAGGCCCGCATCTGGGCGGCCAGACGCTCGGGGTCATCGCCGGAAAGATCGTGGGCGAAATGCAGGGTCTCGCCGCCCTTGGCCGAGCCGGCGACATCCAGCCACACCTTGGCCAGGCCCTTGATGCGTTCCAGCAGACTGGTTCCGACCGCGTGGGTCATGGCGGCCTCCTCGCTCTTCCTGCTCTCCATCCCATCCCTTTCATACCGGCGAGCCGATAAATCGACTCGCCGTATCAGCCCTCGCCGGGCGCGGCCGTCCGGCCGCTTGGCCGCGGCCTCAATGGCCGCAAGATACCGGCGTTCCGCGTCCTGTAGCGGGTCAAACATTGTGCTCGCCGGTATCACATAGGTCGGACTCAGGCCTGATGCCAGGCGGCCAACTCGGTCAGCACGCCGGGAATGGCTCCGACCAGATCCTCGGCGATCAGGCCGGGGCCGACGGTCGATGCCGCCCGTCCGTGCAGCCACACCGCGGCGGCCGCAGCCTCGAAACATTCCATGCCGGCCGCCATCAGGCCGCCGGCCAGGCCGGCCAGCACGTCGCCGGCTCCGGCGGTGGCCAGCCAGGGCGGCGCATTGGCGTTGATCACCGCACGGCCGTCGGGATGGGCGACCACGGTGTCGGGGCCCTTCAGCAGCACCACCGCCCCGGCCCGTTCGGCCGCCTGGCGGGCGCGACGCAGCCGGCTGCCGGTCAACTTTCCGAACAGACGCTCGAACTCGCCGTCATGGGGGGTCAGCAGCACCTGGGCCGACAGGTTACGGAACAAGGCGTCGGCCGAGCCGGCGAACACCGTCAGCGCGTCGGCATCCAGGATGCAGGTGCGCCCGGCGGCCAACACCTCGCGGACATGATGACGCATCTGGTCGTCGCGGCCGCCGCCCGGCCCCAGCACCCAGACATTGCGCCTGGAATCGGCCAGCAGGGCGTTGAAATGGTCCAGCCCGGTGACGATGGTGCCGGGATCGCCGGCCCGATAGGTCGCCAGAGCCGGCGGTGGTGCTGCGATGGTCGCCAGTCCCGCCCCGCCGCGGCGCGCCGCCAAGGCGGCCAGCCGGGCCGCCCCGGTCATCTCGGCGCCACCGACCACCACCGCATGGCCGCGCGCATATTTGTGGCCCGCCGCCTGCGGCCAGGGGAAGGAATCGGCCCACAATTCGGGGCCGTTCTCCCACGCCGCCGGCTCGACCTCGGCCAAGACCTGTTCGGGAATGCCGATGTCGGCCAGCACCACCTCGCCGCATTTCAGCCGGCCGGGCAGCAGCAGATGGCCGGGCTTCAGGCGGAAGAAGGTCACCGTCGCCACCGCCTGCGGCGCACAGCCCAGGATGGCGCCGGAATCGCCATCGACCCCCGACGGCACGTCGGCGGCGATCACCGGCACGCCCCGCGCCTCGACCGCTTCCACCATCTTCGCGGCAATGCCGTCCAGCGGCCGGGCCAGGCCGGCGCCGAACAGGCAATCCAGCACCAGATCAGCGTGCTCAATGATATCAATGGCCAAGGGCTCGATTCGATAGCGCCAGCGGGCCGCCATCAAGGCCGCGTCACCTTGCAGGTTGACAGCATCGCCCAGCAGCCCGACCCGCACCGCATAGCCGGCACGGTCCAGCAGCCGGGCGGCGACGAAGCCATCGCCGCCATTATTGCCCGGTCCGCACAGCACCGCCACCCGGCAGGCCGGGAACCGGCGCATCGACTCGCGGGCCAGGGCCCAGCCGGCGGCCTCCATCAGACGCTCGCCGGGGATACCGCCGGCAATGGCCAGCGAATCGGCGCGATACATCTCGGCGACCGACAGGACTTCGTTTGCCATGGTGCGCCTCCACTACCGCTTATCCATCAACGGTACGTCCGATCGCCCGGCAGGGAAAGCGCCAGCCTTGCAGCGCTGCCTTGCCCTGGCTTGGGGTTTGGGCTACCACGGATACAGCAATCGCCTGGGAGGCATTCCCGTGAGGGTCCTGGTTCTCGGCGCCGGTGTCGTGGGCACCGCCGCCGCCTGGTATTTGGCCCGCGCCGGCCATCAGGTGACGGTCATCGACCGCCAGCCCGCCGCCGGCATGGAAACCAGCTTCGCCAATGGCGGGCAGATCTCGCCCTGCCATGCCGAGCCATGGGCCAGCCCGGCGGTGATCGGCAAGATCGTGCGCTGGCTGGGCCGTGACGACGCGCCCTTGCTGTTCCGCTGGCGGCGCTGGGACCCCGATCTGTGGCTGTGGGCGGCGCGCTTCCTGACCAATTGCACCGGCCAGGCCCTCGAGATCAACCTGGAACGCACGCTCCGCATCGCCATCTATTCCCGCGCCAAGCTGGCCGAGTTGCGGGCCGAGCTGGGGCTGGAATACGACCAGCGCCGCCTGGGCATCCTGCATGTCTATCGCAGCGGGCGCGAATTCGACCATGCCTGCCACGCCGCCGACCTGATGCGCCAATACGGATTGTTCCGCCAGGTCAGGACCTCCAGCGAATGCGTGTCGCTGGAACCCGCGCTGGCGGCCGTCGGCACCCGTCTGGCCGGCGGCATCCACACCCCCGACGACGAAAGCGGCGACGCCCACAAATTCACCCAATTGCTGGCCGGCCATGCCGCCCGCATCGGCGTGACCTACCGCTATGGCGTCACCGTCAACGCCTTGTTGACGCAAGGCGACCGGGTGACCGGCGCCGCCACCGACCAGGGCGAGCTGCTGGCCGACGCCACCATCCTGGCGCTGGGCAGCTGGAGTCCGCCGATGGCCCGCCCGGCCGGGCTGCGCCTGCCCATCGTGCCGGCCAAGGGCTATTCGATTACCGTTCCGGTCGATGGTCGCAAGGGGGCGCCGTTCGTGTCGATCACCGACGACGAATACAAGATGGTCTATTCCCGCCTGGGCGACCGCCTGCGGGTGGCCGGCACCGCCGAGATGGCCGGCCATGATCCGTCCTTGAACGAGCGACGCTGGACCTTGATCCGCGAGCGGGCCAAGGGCCTGTTCCCCGATGGCGGCGATTACGCCCGGGCCGAGCCGTGGGCCGGCCTGCGCCCGGTCACCCCCGACAGCGTGCCGCTGATCGGCCCGACCCGGCTGAGGGGCCTGTGGCTGGATACCGGCCATGGCACCCTGGGCTGGACCATGGCCTGCGGCTCGGGCCGACTGCTGGCCGACATGGTCTCGGGGCGTCAACCCGAGATTGACACCGAGGGTCTGGGGCTGGATCGCTTCAAGTTTTTCATTTAAAAACAAAGCACTGAGAGGCACATCTTAATCTTCCGCCTCGACTGGCGGCTCGGTCGGCTCGGGCTTCTTGCGCCGATGCGGGCGATGGGCCCAGGGGCGATCACCTTGCCAGCCGGCCACCGTCTCGATGCGGGCGCGGCCCGGCTCCAGCCACAAGGCATGGGCGCCGCGGCGCCACAGATCGAAACGGTCGATAACGGTGTGCGGCCCCCGGCAGGCCTGGCGCAGCGGCACCGCCGCCACCACCGCCACCGCCGCCACGCAGGCCGCCTCGATGCCGGCTTCGTCCTGGACCAGGGCCACCGGACCGGCCGGGGCGCGATACAGGCAGCCCAGACCATCGCAGCCCAGGCGGCCGTCGGCCGAGCGGCCGGCCTTGGGCCAGCGTTCGGCGGCCAGCGGCCCGGCGCGGCGGTCCCAGCTTTCGCGGACCAGACGGCCGCCGCGATTGACCAGCAAGGCGCCGTCGCCGGTTCGCACCCCGAAGCTATAGCCGCGCGAATCGACGACGATGTCGGGCGGGCGCACCAGGACGAAGGTCGCCAGACCGGCAGCCATGGCCGCCAGCCCCCACAGCCGCCAGCGGGTCCGCCACAGCAGCAGCCACAGCCCGCCCAGGGTGAAGATGGCCAGCCCCTCGATGGGCAGCACCGGCAGGCGCTGACCGGCGGCCGGCCAAGCTGCCACCGCCACCGCAACCCGGTTGACGGCATCGACGCCCCAGCCCATGGGAGCCAGCGCCACCCCTTCCAGTCCCAGCGGCATCAGCACCAGCGCCAGCACGGCGAACGGCATCACCAGGAAGCCGGTCAACGGCACCGCCACCATGTTGGCCAGCACCGACCACACCGCCAGCCGATGGAAATGGAACCCGCCATAGACGGTGGTGGCAAGGCCTGCGACCAGAGAGCTGAACAACACGCCGAACAGATAAAGCCCAACCTGATGATGCCAGCCGCGATGCTGGATCTGCCACTGCGCCACCCTTGGGCTGACGACTTCATAGGCGGCGATCAGCGCGGCGACGGCGGCGAACGACATCTGGAAGCTGGGGCCGATCAGCGCTTCCGGCGCGATGACCAGCACCACCACGGCCGCCCACGCCACCAGACGCATGGACAGGGCGGCGCGATCCAGCAGCACCGCGGCCAGCACGATGCCGGTCATCAGGAAGGAACGCTGCGCCGGCACCGGGGCGCCGGCCAGCAGCATGTAAAGGAAGGTGGCGAGGATGGCGAATGCGGCCGCCCATTTCTTGATGGGATAGGACAGCGCCACCGTCGGCCACAGCGCCAGCCCGCCGCGCACCACGAAGAACACCAGCCCGGCCAGCAGGCTCATATGCAGGCCGGAAATCGACAACAGATGGGCCAGGCCCGAATCGCGATAGGCATCCAGCACGTCGCGGGGGATGGCCCCGACCTCGCCGGTGATCAGGGCCTGGGCCACCGCCCCGATGGCGCCGGGCAGCACCGCCATGATCCGCCGGCCAATGGCGGCCCTGATCGCGTTCAAGCCGCCGCCGCCTTCGGCCATCTCGATGTCGGGCGGCCCCAGGGCGGTCCCCACCGCCCCCAGACCCTGGAACCAGGCATGGCGGGCGAAGTCGAAGGCCCCCGGCAGGCTGGGTTGCGGCGGCGGCGTCAGGATCGCCGCCACGCTCACCTTGGCCCCCACCGGGATCGGCTGGTCGGTCTTGAAGCGCAGCCGCACCCGGTGCGGCACCGGGCCGTCCATCGCCATCGACACATGGTCCAGGGTGACGCGCTGGCCGCCGCCGGCCAGGGGCTCGACCTCGGCCGCCAGTCCCGACAGTGTGACCTTGCCGGACGGCCGTTCCAGCACCGGCGCCGCCACCCAGGCCGAGCGCAATTGCGCCACGGTGAAGCCGCCGGCCACCAGCGCCATCACCGCCATCACCGTCCACACCGCCGCAACCTTGCGCCCCAGCCAGGCACCCCCCAGGCACAGGGCCAGCAGCACGCCTCCGACCCAGCTCGGCGGCTCGAACGACACGGCGAAATAAAGGGAAATGCCAAGGCCGACAGCGACGGGAAGCCACAAAACCCAACGGTCCCGCTCGGCCAGCAGGAAGACACCTAACCGTTCGGTCAGGATTTTCCCTATCCTATCGGGCAGGAAAATCTCCGTCCCCCCCACTCTGCGGGCTGTCATGATCGAAAGTTTATGCTAGATAAGTCCGGTTTGCCAATTGCACTGCACAACACGAGCGCTTTCCATCATGTCGGTCGTCACCCGCTTCGCCCCTTCCCCCACTGGTTTCCTGCATATCGGCGGGGCGCGGACGGCGTTGTTCAACTGGCTGTTCGCCCGCCATCACGGCGGCAAGTTCTGCCTTAGAATCGAGGACACCGACCGCGCCCGCTCGACCGAGGCGGCGGTGGCGGCGATCTTCGACGGCATCAAATGGTTGGGCCTGGATTGGGACGGCGAGGCGGTGTTCCAGTTCGCCCGCATGGACCGCCACGCCGAGGTGGCCCGCCAGCTGGTGGCCGAGGGCAAGGCCTATTATTGCTATTGCACGCCGGAAGAGCTGGAAAAGATCCGCGAGCAGCAGCGGGCCGAGGGCAAGCCGATGCGCTATCCCGGCATCTGGCGCGACCGCGACCCGGCCGAAGGCCCGAAGGATCAAAAGCCGGTGGTGCGCCTGAAGGCCCCGCAAGACGGCGAGACCATCATCGACGATCTGGTCCAGGGCCAGGTCAAGGTGGCCAACGCCCAGTTGGACGACATGGTGCTGCTTCGCGGCGACGGCACGCCGACCTATATGCTGTCGGTGGTGGTCGACGACCACGACATGGGAATCACCCACGTCATCCGCGGCGACGACCACCTGACCAATGCCTTCCGCCAGTTCCAGCTTTACAAGGCCTGCGGCTGGGACGTGCCGGTGTTCGCCCACATCCCGCTGATCCACGGCCCCGACGGCGCCAAGCTGTCGAAGCGCCACGGCGCCCTGGGGGCCGAGGCCTATCGCGACATGGGCTTCCTGCCGGAAGCGATGCGCAATTATCTTCTGCGCCTGGGCTGGTCGCACGGCGACGACGAGATTATCTCGACTGAACAGGCCATCCTTTGGTTCGGCCTGGAGCAGGTCGGCCGTTCGCCGTCCAGGTTCGACATGACCAAGTTGACCAACCTCAACGGTCATTACCTGCGTCTGGCCGATGATGCGCGCCTGGTCGAGCTGGTGGTGCCGCTGATGGAGGCCAAGTTGGGCCGCGCCGCCGACCCGGTCGCCAAAGCCCGTCTGGCCAGCGGCATGGCCGGCATGAAGGAACGCGCCAAGACGCTGATCGAGTTGGCCGATATGGGCCTGTTCTACGCCACGGCCCGGCCGCTTTCCTTCGACGAGAAGGCGGCCAAGACCCTGGCCGAGCCCGAGCAGGCCAGTTTGTTGAAGGAGTTCGCGGCCCAGTTGGGACATGCGGACTGGACGAAATCGGTTCTGGAGGAAGCCGCCCGCCAATTCGCGGAAGGCCGGGGCCAGAAACTGGGCAAGATCGCGCAGCCCTTGCGGGCGGCGTTGACCGGTTCCTCGGTCTCCCCTCCCATCTTCGAAGTGATGGAGGTGCTGGGGCGGGCCGAGACCATGGGGCGCATCGAAGACGCTGGACGCGTCGGGCCGCCCCTTTGAGCACGATGATTTCAGGTAGAAATCATCGTGAGACAGCGGCCATTGAGGCCGCGGCCAAGGGCGCGGACGCGCCCGCCCGGCGAGGGGCATAATGACGGGGACCAAGATGACCTCATCTTGGTCTACCAAAGAGAACCGCCTGGGGCCCTGTCCCCAAGGCATGGCATTAACGAACGCACGTGAGTGTGACAGCACGGGGTAAGACGATATGACCAAAGAATCCGTGACGCTCATCAACAACAGCACCGGCAAGCAGGTGGAATTCCCGCTGCTCGCCGGTACCGTTGGCCCGAAGGTGATGGACATCCGCAAGCTTTACAGCGACCTGGACGTGTTTACCTACGATCCCGGCTACACCTCGACCGGTTCGTGTAAGTCGGCCATCACCTATATCGACGGCGACGAAGGCGTGCTGCTGCATCGCGGCTATGCCATCGCCGACCTGGCCGAGAATTGCGAATTCCTGGACGTCGCCTACCTGATCCTCAAGGGCGAGCTGCCCAACGTCGAGCAGAAGGCCAAGTTCGAGAACGACATCACCCACCATTCGATGCTGAACGAGCAGATCTCGTTCTTCTATCGCGGTTTCCGCCGCGACTCGCATCCGATGGCGGTGATGTGCGGCGTGGTCGGCGCGATGGCCGCCTTCTACCACGATTCGACCGACATCAACGACCCGCACCAGCGCATGATCGCCAGCTACCGGCTGATCGCCAAGATGCCGACCGTGGTCGGCTGGGCCTATAAGTACAGCCAGGGCCAGCCCTTCATGTACCCGCAGAACAAGCTCTCGTACTCCGAGAACTTCCTGCGCATGATGTTCGCCACTCCGTGCGAGGAATACGTCCCGAACCCGATCCTGACCCGGGCCATGGACCGCATCCTGATCTTGCATGCCGACCACGAGCAGAACGCTTCGACCTCGACCGTCCGTCTGGCCGGTTCGTCGGGCGCCAACCCGTTCGCCTGCATCGCCGCCGGCATCGCCTCGCTGTGGGGTCCCGCCCATGGCGGCGCCAACGAAGCCGTGCTGACCATGCTGCACGAGATCGGCTCGGTGGATCGCATCCCCGAATTCATCAAGAAGGCCAAGGACAAGGATGATCCGTTCCGCCTGATGGGCTTCGGTCACCGCGTCTACAAGAACTACGATCCGCGCGCCAAGATCATGGCCCAGACCTGCCACGAGGTTCTGGACGAACTGGGCGTCAAGGACGAGCCGCTGTTGAAGCTGGCGATGGAACTGGAGCGCATCGCGCTGGAAGACGACTATTTCGTGCAGCGCAAGCTGTTCCCGAACGTCGATTTCTATTCGGGCATCATCTTCCGCGCCATGGGCATTCCGACCCAGGTGTTCACCTGCCTGTTCGCCCTGGCCCGCACCGTGGGCTGGATCGCCCAGTGGAACGAGATGCTGACCGACGCCGATCAGAAGATCGGTCGCCCGCGTCAGCTGTATGTCGGCGCCGGCCCGCGGCCGTACGTGCCCCTGGACAAGCGTGGCTAGGCCGGGAAACCGGATATTGTCTCCCGAGGGGCGGCGCCAGTCGCCGCCCCGACGGATTCCCGCACCCGCCAACGACAATAAGGGACCGATGACGCTGCGCCTGAAACAGGCGGCGTTCCTGGCCCTGCTGGCCGCCATGATGGCGGCGATCTGGTGGATGCGCTGATAAGCCCCACCCACTTTTAAAGCGCTTTGGTTGACGCTATCCCCGTTCGCAATTTCCGAAACGTGTGGCACCATGAGTTGTCACAGGCTGCGGAAGGACCAGGGATGAGCCGGCAACACCCCCAGCGCGCCCCCTGGGTCGAGCGCCTGCTGGCCCGCCACCACCCCGACCGTCCCGACCTGACTTCACGGGTCACCGCCGTCAACGACGTCGCCAAGACCGCGCGCGCCCTGCTGGCCGCCTTGCTGGTGGTCGCCGTCACCCTGGCCGCCACCATGATCGCCGCCACCGACGAGGCGCTGTTCCGCGACGCCGCCAAGGTGTTCCCGTCACTGTCGGTGGAAATCCGCCTGTCCACCGCCTATGCCCTGGCCCCGCCTGTCTTCCTGTTCCTGCACATGAACGCGCTGCTGCAATTGCGGCTGCTGACCCGGCGGCTGGAAGCCCTGAGGGGCGAACTGGCCGGCCTGGCCCTGTCGGCCGAAGACCGCCGCGCCTGGGCCGGCCAGGTGCATGGGCTAGCCTTCGCCCAGATGCGGCTGACTGACGGCGAGGCCGGTTGGGGTCGAAGGCTTCAGGTGCTGATCACCTGGATTTCGGTGGTGCTGGTGCCGGTGCTGCTGTTGCTGGCTGCGCAGATGTCGTTCGTGCGCTACCAGAACTGGACCATCACCATCATCCACATCGCCTGCCTGGCCGCCGATCTGGCCCTGCTGTTCTGGTTTCATTGGTCGCCCTGGCCGGGCCGATGGCGCATGGGTACCGCCGCCCTGGCCGCCCTGCTGGTCGAGGCGATCAGCCTGACCCAAGCGCTGCCGCCGATGTTTCAGGATGAACCGTGGAACCTGATCGATCGAGTGGCGGGGATAGAGGGTTTCGCCTGGACCCGCCGCTGGCTGGATTTGCACGGCCAAGTGCTGGTCGCCACCGACGTCAAGCCCGAGCTGTTGAAGCCGCTGTTCGACGACGAAAATGAACTGCGCGCCGCCCAGGCCAAGATGCTGACGCTGTCCCTGCCCGACCGCAGTTTCCGCAAGATCAATCTGACAAACGCCGAGTTGTTCGCCATCGACCTGCAACGGGCGGATCTGAGCTGGGCCTTCGCATGGAACGTGCAGATGCGGGGGGCGAACCTTGGTGATGCGCAGATGCAGGGCGCTTACCTTCCTGGGGCGCAGATGCAGGGCGCCAAACTTGGTGGGGCGCGGATGCAGCGCGCTTACCTTATTCAGGCGCAGATGCAGGGCGCCAACCTTGAGGGGGCGCAGATGCAGGGCGCCGACCTTATGGGGGCGCGGATGCAGGGCGCTGACCTTGGGGCGGCGCTGATGCAGGGCGCTTACCTTCCTGGGGCGCGGATGCAGGGCGCCAACCTTGAGGGGGCGCAGATGCAGCGCGCTTACCTTTCTGGGGCGCAGATGCAGGGCGCCAACCTTGGTTGGGCACAGATGCAGGGCGCAGACCTCCGCCGAGCCGACCTTTCCCTGGCCACCGGAATTGCCGCCAGCTGCGACGGGGTCCGGGCCACCGACGCCATCACCGGTAACACCGTCCAGCACCTGCGGGAGATGCTTCAAAAGGAGTCTCTGCCCCAGAACGTCCTCGACTCCCGTTTGGACCGGGTCAAGCGCGAGCCGATGGCCACCTGCCGGGATGGCCAACCACTCGCCGGGCGCGACGCCCCCCCGTCGGACTATGCCCAGGCCAGCCGCGACGTCGCCTGTCAATTCGGCGAGATCGCGCTGGGATTGAATCCTGTGAGCGGCGACGATGCCCACGACCGCGCCGTCATCCTGGCCCTGGCCGCGCCGGCCGGCGACGCCTGCCCGGGTCTGCGCGATCTGGGCCGGACCAATCCCTATGCCAGGGCAAGGCTGGACGAGCTGGCAGCCGAACTGCGGGCCGCGAACGCCGGCCAGCCGAAACCGTGAACCTGACGGCAAGCCGCCAGCGGCACCCGATAAAAATGGATAAACCACAGAGGCACAGAGGCACAGAGGCACAGAGAAAATAGGAAAAACTAGAGCGCCGAGCATAAAATCCGGATCAGCTTTTCTTGCTCGTCATTGCCGGGCTTGACCCGGCAATCAATGCCCCCCCGGATCAAGCCCACTTCTGTCCGATTTAATCTTAAGCGTCCCGCCGCAAACGCTTGTGGCGCACGCCTTTAAAAGCTTGGAGCCCGGAAGGGACGCGAAGCCTTCGCCCCACACTCCGTCATGCCCGTGCTTGACACGGGCATCCCCGCGGTGGCGCGAAAAATCCATTGAAAAACAGCACGTTGCGCGGATGCGCGTGGATGGCCGGGTCAAGCCCGGCCATGACGAAAGGGACGATGGTTGGTAGGCCCGATCTTTGACCGGACAGCAGTGGATCAAGTCCGGGGGTGACGGCCGATGACTGAACCGCAAAGGCACAGAGGCACAAAGGTTTCCAAGCTGTGGTGACAGGGTTGCCCCACAAAAATCCCCTCTGTGCCTCTGTGCCTCTGTGGTGAATTGAATTTTCCCCAAACACCGGCACGGCATTTACGACACGGACTCCGCCCCGTGGCGACATCGCTGCCCCACGAACACGCTTCGTGCCTTTGAACCGAACGCTCCCCTACCGCGCCGGCAGCGCCTTGACCGGCTGGAAGCCGGCCATCACGAAGGCCTGGACCTTCTCGAAGGCTTTCACCTCGATCTGGCGGATCCGCTCGCGCGAGACGCCATAGCGCGCACCCAACTCTTCCAGCGTGATCGGGTTGTCCTTCAGGCGGCGCTCGGTGAACACCTCGCGTTCGCGCTCGTTCAGCACGTCCAGCGCGCCGGCGATCAGCTTCTTGCCCATCGACAGCTCTTCCCGCTTGGCCAGGGCGATTTCCTGGTTGTCGGTATCGTCGGGCAGCAGGTCGATGATCTCGGTCTGCGATTCGCCGACCATGATGTTGAGCGAGGAATCGCGCCCGCCCATGCGGCCGTTCATCGCCACCACGTCCGATTCGTCCACCGACAATTCGGTGGCGATGGCCTTGACGTGCTCGGGCGCCAGGTCGCCGCCTTCGAACAACTGCAGCTTGGCCTTGATGCGGCGCAGGTTGAAGAACAGCTTCTTCTGCGCGGCCAGCGTGCCGATCTTGACCAGCGACCAGCTGTTCAGCACGAATTCGTTGAGCGAAGCCTTGATCCACCACATGGCATAGGTGGCCAGCCGGAAGCCCTTTTCCGGCTCGAACTTCTTGACCGCCCGCATCAGGCCCAGATTGCCTTCCGAGATCAGATCGGCCATCGGCAGGCCGTAATGGCGATAGCCCATGGCGATCTTGGCGACCAGACGCAGATGGCTGGTGACCAGCTTGTGCGCCGCCTCGGTATCCTGGTAATCGACCCAGCGCTTGGCCAGCATGTATTCCTCCCCGGCCTCGAGGACCGGGAAGACGCGGATGTCGCGCATGTACTTGGTAAGGCTGTCACCCCCGACGACGGGGATGGCGGCGTTATTGGTCAGCATGTCATATCCTCCCACGAGCAACATGACCGGGCCCACCCGAGGGGTCGGGCCACAGCAGAAACGGCCCGCATGCGCGGCGCCCTTTCACTGAACATTATGCCAACACCCGCACGGGGTGGTCAAGAATTTCACTTGCCCCGCGAGCACGATGCACTAGGATTCACGCCATGTGGTGGGAATTCCTGATCGTCGCCCTGCTGATCCTGCTGAACGGCTTTTTCGCCATGTCGGAAATGGCGCTGGTGTCGTCGCGGCCGGCCGAGTTGCGCCGCCGGGCCGATCTGGGCTCGAAGGGCGCGCGCCAGGCCCTGGACCTGCTGGACGAGCCGTCGCGCCTGCTCAGCGCCGTGCAGATCGGCATCACCCTGGTCGGCATCGTCGCCGGCGCCTATTCCGGCGCCACCCTGGGCGGCGAGCTGGCCCGCTGGCTGGCAAGCGCCGCCCCTTCCATGGCCGAATGGTCGGAAGAGATCGCCATGACCTTGGTGGTCGGCATCATCACCTATCTGTCGCTGGTGGTGGGCGAACTGGTGCCCAAACGCCTGGCCCTGCGCCACGCCGAATCCATCGCCATCCGGGTCGCCCCGGTCATGCGGCTGATCGACAAGGTCGGCAGCCCGGTGGTCAGCCTGCTGCGCCATTCCACCGACACCATGTTGCGGCTTCTGGGCCAGCGCCCCGACGAGACCGCGCCGATGACCGAGGAGGAAGTCCGCGCCGTGATCGCCGAGGGTGCCGCCACCGGCGCCATCGAGCCGGTGGAGAAAGAGATGATCGACCGGGTGATGCGCCTGGCCGACCGCTCGGTCGGATCGATCATGACGCCCCGGCCCGACGTGGTGTGGCTGGATGCCGATGCCTCGCCCGACCAGTGGCGCGCCACCATGCATGGCTGCCCCCATTCGCGCTTCCCGGTGGTCAAGGGCTCGCAGGACCATGTGATCGGCCTGGTCGACGCCCGCAAGCTGCTGGACCGCCTGCTGGCCGGCGAGGCGTTCGACCCCGCCATCGCCATCGAGCCGGTGGCGGCCGTCCACGAAGAAACCCGCGCCACCCGCCTGATCGAGATGTTTCGCGCCAGCGGCACCCCCTTCGCGGTGGTGCTGGACGATCACGGCCGCTTCGAGGGGCTGGTGACCAATTCCGACATCCTGGCGGCCATCGCCGGTGAACTGGGCCCGGCCGGCCCCGACGACGACGAAGCGGCGGTGCGCCGCGCCGACGGGTCGTGGCTGGTCGACGGCCTGCTGCCGATCCACGAGGTCGAGGCCCTGACCGGCATTCCCGGCATGGCCGGCGAAAGCGACTTCCACAGCCTGGCCGGCTTCGTGCTGTCGCAATTGCCGCACCTGCCCCGGACCGGCGACCGCTTCACCTGGCAGGGCTGGCACTTCGAAGTGGTCGATATGGATGGCCGCCGGGTCGATCGCATCCTGATCGAGCCGCCAAAATCAGAGGGCGAAACCTCGGGCTCCGGCATCTAATTTATCACAACCCATAAGTATTGATTCGCATAAGGTGAAGGCTCTAGGCTGGCATACCCCTACCAATCGTGGTACGAGATGCCCACCATTAAGACCTATCCGCAACCCGTCATCTTCGAGCCTTGCCGGTGCCCACGCAAAAGCCAAACCCTGTCCGCCGCCGCCTGCCCCGCCAGGAGCGGGAGAAACTGATCGTCGCCGAGGCCATCCGCTTTTTTGCCGAGGTCGGATTCGAAGGCCAGACCCGCGCGTTGGCGCAGCGTTTGGGGGTGACCCAGCCGCTGCTGTACCGCTATTTCCCCGACAAGGACGCGCTGATCGAACGGGTCTATCAGGAGGTGTTCCTGGGCGGCTGGGACCCGGCCTGGACCGCGGGCTTAAGGGACCGCACCGTCTCGCTGCGCGATCGGATCGTGCAATTCTACCACGCCTACAGCCGCCGGCACTTCCGCTATGAACAGGTGCGCCTGTTCATGTTCGCCGGCCTGAAGGACCAGGGGCTGGCCAACCGCTATATGGGGTTCGTGCGCGAAAACCTGTTCGAGCCGCTGGTCGCGGAACTGCGCTTTGACATCGGGCTGCCGGCGCAGGCCCCCAACGATTACGAAGTCGAATGCGTCGCCGGCCTGCACGGGGCGGTGGCCTATATCGGCGTGCGCCGCTGGGTCTATCACGCGCCGGTGCCGGAAGACACCGACCGGGTGATCGCCAACATGGTCGATTCCTTCCTGTCGGGAATCCACGAAGTGTTCCGCCGCATGGCCGACGAGGCCCAGCCGGCATAACAGACCTTGCCAAGCAGGCCCCGGCACGGTAGGCAAGAGGGCCAACGCATCATCCGGGGGATATCATGAGGAACCTAGCGCTTGCCGTCACCGCCACGCTGGCCCTGGCCGCCTGCTCGACCTCGCCGCATTCCCTGGCCCCTGACACCGCGCAGGGTCCGACCAGCTATGTCTGCTATTCCAACCTGACCTCGAACCCGGAAGACGTCCGCGCCATTGGCGAAAGCCAGTGCCGCAAGTCGGGCTACGGCATTTCGTCGATGATCGGCCAGTCATGGACGCCGCTGCGCTGCGGCTTCCTGACGCCGTCGGTGGTGGCCTTCCAGTGCGGCAGCGGCTATTCCTCGATGCCGGCCTATATGCCGCCGATGCGCTGACGGCGCCTTCGGAAAAGAAAAGGCCGGGTCCCTGCGACCCGGCCTTTTTGTTGGTCAGACCTGCTCGATGGCGCTCAGCAGCCAGCTGCCGCCGCCGACCCGCAGGAAGGTCCACAATTCGGTGCTTTCCACCGGGCGATTGCGGTCGCCATCCACCACCTGGCCGTCGGACAGCCGCACGGTGTAATCCTTGGCCGAGAAGGTGATGCGGGCGGTGACGTATTCCCGTTCGCCCTCGCGCCACGCCTCGGTGACGTCGCCGGCCAGAAGCTGGACGTCCTCCATGACGTTGCGCACCCCGGCCGACTGGTCCTTGGCCAGATCCTCGCCCATCCAGCCGGCGACCTCGGGCGTCACCAACTGGCGGATCGCCACCGGATTGCCATCGCTCCACGCCTTCTGGACGCCGGTGATGATCTGGGTGAACATCTCCTGGTCGGCGGCCGAGGGCTCGAATTCCTTGGCGACACGGGCGGCGGCCTGGGCGCCCATCGGGGCGGCGGCTTCACGCTGATAGGGGGCGGACAGGTCCGAGCCGGCCGTCTGCGCCTTGCGGGCGAACAGGCGATAGCCCAGATAGGCCAGGCCGCCGATCAGGGCGATCTGCAAAAGCGTGCCCAGCATGCTGCCCATGGGCGAAGCGGCCCCGGCGGCGGCCATGGCCGGCGAATGGCCGAACAGCATCGAGCCGATGCCGGCGCCGACCAGACCGCCCATGATGCCGCCCAGGAAGGGATTGCGCTGGAAGAAGCCGGGCTGCTGCATCGGCGCCGCGGCGGGGGCGGCCATGCCGGGTTGCGGACGCACGGCGTTCGGATTGTACATCGGCTGGGCGGCGCCGGGGGCGGCGGGCGCCATCTGCGGCGCGGTGGGCGCTGGCGGCGCGATCGAACGCTCGATCGGACGGTCGTAGGTGCGGTCCCCGCGCGAGCCCATGCTGGAGCCCTTGCCGGCCTTGGCGAAAGCCTCGGCGGCGAAGGTCACGGAAAGGGTGGCGGCAAGAACGACGGCAAGAACGCGAAAGCCCATGATGTCCCCTGTCGAAAATGACGATGGCGGAACCGATATAGGCCCCGCCATCAAGAATTCAAATGACACTTTGGTCATGCGAGGCGCGCTGGGGGTTATTCCTCGTGCCCCTTGATGCGCGCCGCCAGCGAGGCGGCCATGAACTGGTCGAGATCGCCGTCCAGCACGCCCTGGCTGTCCGAGGTCTCGACATTGGTGCGCAGGTCCTTGACCATCTGATAGGGCTGCAGCACGTACGAGCGGATCTGGTGGCCCCAGCCGATGTCGGTCTTGGTGTCCTCGAGGGCCTGGGCGGCGGCCTCGCGCTTTTGCAATTCGGCCTCGTACATGCGCGAGCGCAGCATGTCCCAGGCCCGCGCCCGGTTCTGGTGCTGCGAGCGCTCGGTCTGGCAGGCCACGGCGATGCCGGTGGGGATATGGGTGATGCGCACCGCCGAATCGGTCTTGTTGATGTGCTGGCCGCCGGCGCCCGAGGCGCGGTAGGTGTCGATGCGGCAATCGCCTTCGTTGATCTGGATGTCGATGGTGTCGTCGACCTCGGGATAGACCCACACCGACGAGAAGCTGGTGTGGCGCCGCGCCTGGCTGTCATAGGGCGAGATGCGCACCAGGCGGTGGACGCCGGCCTCGGTCTTCAGCCAGCCATAGGCGTTGTGACCCGACACCCGGATGGTGCCCGACTTGATGCCGGCGGCTTCACCGGCGCTTTCTTCCAGATATTCGACCTTGAAGCCCTTCTTTTCCGCCCAGCGCATATACATGCGCAGCAGCATCTGGGCCCAATCCTGCGACTCGGTGCCGCCGGCGCCGGCATTGATCTCGACATAGCAATCGTTGGAATCGGCCTCGCCCGACAGCAGGGTTTCCAGCTCCATCTGGGCGGCCAGGGCCTTGAGCGCGCGCAATTGCGCCTCGGCATCGGCGGCGACGTCGGAATCGCCCTCGGCCTCGGCCATCTCGATCAGCTCGATCAGGTCGGCCATTTCGGTTTCCAGCCGGCGGCAGGTGGAAATCTGGGTGTCGAGCTGGGTGCGCTCGCGCATCAGCTTCTGCGCCTTGTCGCCGTCATTCCACAGATTCGGGTCTTCCGAGGCGGCGTTCAGCTCGTCCAGGCGACGCAACGCCTCGTCCCAATTCAGGTGGCGCTTCAACAGGGCCTGCGACTTGCGAATATCGGCGGCCAGCGCTTCGATCTCGGCGCGCAAGGGATGGTCCTTTCCAGCGAGGAACTGATGCAGGCGGCTTTTTTAGGGGAAGGCGCGCCCTAGTACAAGCCCCCCGAGGTCGGAGCCGGCCCGGTGGGCGGCGGCGGCGGCGCGTTGGGCATGACCAGACCGTGCGACGGGCCTGACTCGGTGGGCAGCGGATTGAAGGTGAAGCCCTCGGCGCCCTCGCCCTCCAGGACGTCCTCGTCCTCGGACGGCATGCGGTCGGTGGACTTGAAGGCCTCAAGGATGGCCTTGGCCTCGCCCGGCATCGCTGGCTTGCCGGTGGAAGCGTTGACCCGGACCATACGCACGCCCGGCGGCACGCGGAACGGCGTCGCCGGCTTGTCCTTCAAGGCTTCCATCATGAAGTCGCGGAACACCGGCGCGGCGACCGATCCGCCGGTTTCCTTGTCGCCCAGGCTTTGCGGCTCGTCGAAGCCGACGAACACGCCGACCGCCAGATCGGGCGAGAAGCCGACGAACCACACGTCGTAGCTGTCGTTCGAGGTACCGGTCTTGCCGGCCAGCGGCTTGTTGACGGAGGCGATGGCCCGGCCGGTACCGCGCTGGACCACGCCTTCCAGGATCGACACCATCTGATAGGCGGTGACCGGGTCGATGATCTGCTCGCGCAGGTCGGGCAGCATCGGCATTTCCTGGCCGGAATACTGGACCGGCCAGCAGCCGTCGCAGAAGCGCTTGTCGTGGTTGAACACGGTGCGGCCATTGCGGTCCTGGATACGGTCGATCAGGGTCGGCGTGATCTTCTTGCCGCCATTGACCAGTTGGGCATAGGCGGCGGTCAGCTTCAGGACGGTGGTCTCGCCGGCCCCCAGGGCCATGGCCAACTGGCGCGGCAGATTGTCGTAGATGCCGAACCGCTGGGCATAATCGGCGACAATATTCATGCCGATGGCCTGGGCCAGGCGCACGGTCATCAGGTTCCTGGATTTCTCGATGCCGACACGCAGCGTGGTCGGCCCCAGGAAGTCGCCGCCGTAATTCTTCGGCCGCCACAACGGCAGACCCGGCCCCTGCGGCAGGGCGATGGGAGCGTCCAGCACCAGCGAGGACGGAGTGTAGCCGTGTTCCAGCGCCGGCAGATAGACGAAGGGCTTATAGGCCGAGCCCGGCTGGCGCAGCGCCTGGGTGGCGCGGTTGAACTGGCTTTTGCCATAGGCCCAGCCGCCGACCATCGCCATCACCCGGCCGGTATGGGGGTCCATGGCCACCAGGGCGCCCTCGATCTTGGGGATCTGGCGCAGCGAATATTGACCGGCCGCCAGGGTCTTGCCTTCCTCGGTCCGCGCCCCGGCCTCGACCAGCACGACGTCGCCGGGCTGGACCACGTCGCCGGCCTTCCTGGGCATCGGCCCGACCTCTTGGTCCTTCATCCACGGCCTGGCCCAGCGCAGTTCGATCCACGGAATGGTGCCGGTGCGGCCGTCGGCAAAGCCGATCAGGGCGTTGGGCTCGTTCAGGGCCAGCACCACGGCCAAGGTCCAAGGCTCGGCGCCTTGCGGATAGGGCACCGCCGCCAGACGCTGCTGCCAGCCCTGGCCGGCCGGAAGGCGGGTGACCGGGCCGCGCCAGCCATGGCGGCGGTCATAGGACATCAGGCCGTCGCGCAGCACCTTCGAGGCATGGGCCTGCAGATGGGCATCGACGGTCGAGCGCACCACCAGACCGCCCTTGTAAAGGGCCTGCTCGCCGAAGCGGGCGGCCAGGTCACGGCGGATGTCCTCGGCGAAATAATCGGCGCCGACGATCACCTGGCCGTCGTCGCGCTTGCGCATCACCAAAGGCTCGGCCACCGCCTGCTCGTACTCGGCGCGGGTGATGCGCCCGTCTTCCAGCATGCGGCCGATCACCCAGTCGCGCCGCTCCTTGGCGGCCTGGGCGTGGCGGATGGGGTGGTAATTGTTGGGCGCCTTGGGCAGCGCCGCCAAATAGGCGGCCTCGGCCACCGTCAACTCGTCAAGGGCGCGGTTGAAATAGGAATTGGCCGCCGCCGCGACACCGTAATTGCCCATGCCGAGATAAATCTCGTTCAGGTACAGCTCAAGGATATGGTCCTTCGAGAAGGCCCGCTCGATGCGAAAGGCCAGGATCGCTTCCTTGATCTTGCGGGCGATCGATACTTCGTTGGTCAGCAGAAAGTTCTTGGCCACCTGCTGGGTGATGGTCGAGGCGCCGACCGGGCGGCGATCAGCCCCCATCCCCTTGTTGCGGATATTGACCACCACGGCGCGGGCGATGCCGATGGGATCGACGCCGGCATGGTCATAGAAATTCTTGTCCTCGGCCGACAGGAAGGCTTCCTTGATGCGCGGCGGGATGGCGTCGATGGGCAGGAAGGCCCGCTTCTCGACGGCGTATTCGGCCACCAATCGGCCGTCACCGCCATAGACGCGGGTGGTGATCGGCGGCTCGTAATGGGCCAACTGGTGATAGTCCGGCAGCGATTGCCCGTAATGCCAGAAGACATAGACCGCCCCGCCCGTGCCGATTATGGCGAGCAGCAGCAGCAGACTGAACATCAGGGCGAGAAAACGCAGCATGGACCCCAGGCGCGACGCGATGCGGCGGAACCGGCCGGTGGTACCCCGTGCCGGCCCCGCCGTCAAGCGTGGCGTGGTTCAGGGGCGTCGAGCCTTTCATCATGAGACGCGACGCCCCAGCGCCCATTGCCGGCGCGGCCAAGCCGCTGGAAGCGGCACCCGGCGAGGGGCAACCCAAAAGTGAGACCATCGTGCCTCCTCCCGGAGGCTCGATGGTCTAGAACTTCAGCGAACCGCGCATCCAGAAGGTCCGCCCCGGTTCGTTGACACGCAGATTGTCGTTGTACATCGACAGGTCGCCGCCGGACCAGGAACCGGTCTTGCTGATATGCTCGGCATAGGTCTTGTCGAAGATGTTGTCGATGCCACCGGTCAGGGTCATGGCATCGACCGGACGCCAGCCGATATTGGCCGACAGCACGGCGAAGCCCGCCGTCTTGTCGATATCGGTGCTCATGATGCTGCCCCAATTCTTGTCGATTCTGGACTGCGAGGCCACCGCGCGCAGATGCAGCCCCCCCAGGAAGGTGCCGTCGTCGTACTTGACGGCGGCCGAGCCGTCCAGCGGCGGGGTCTGGGCCAGCGGCACATCGTTGGTCAGGTTCTGGCCATAGGTATAGGCCACCGCGCCTTCGACCGTCCAATTCGGCATGAACTGGTAGGCCAGTTCGCCCTCGCCACCGACGCGCCGGGCATCCACGTTCTTGGCCATGCTGCTGCTGACCAGGATATAGCCGTCGGTGTAGGCATAGAACAGGGTGGCCGAGCCCCGCCACGGGCCTTGCTTGAACAGGGCGCCGATATCCACCTGTTCGGTGGTCTCGCTGTCCATATCGAAGGTACGGCCGCTGGCGGTGACCTTCTGGCGTTCCCAATAATCGGGGGCGCGCTCGATATGGCCTAGATTGACGAAGGTGGTGACCGGCGCCCCCAGATCGACATCGTGTTCGTAACGGCCGAACCCGGAATAGAGATTGCGCCCATCGGACAGGTTGGGCTGGAAGTTGTTGCGGGTGGCTTCGATCCTGCTGGCGCGCAGGCCGCCGGCCAGCCGGCTCATGCCGGACAGATCGTGCTTGACCTCGCCGAACATGGAATAGTTGTCAAGCTCCAGGTCCTTGACCCGAGGCTTGGTGTCGATGTCCAGCCCGGTGCGGTATTCGGTGTTGTTGAGCGACCGGGAACTGTGCTGGTCATGGGTGTAGTCGGCCCCGACCGTCACCTTGGTCGCCGCCGTCGGGGTCAGTTCGACCGATCCCTTGACGCCTTCCATCAGGTGATCGACCTGCGAGGCGGCGCTCATGGTTCCCATGCCGCCATTGTTGAAGCGCAGCGAGAAGGTATCCATCACGTGATCGACGTAATTGTGGAACACCTGAGCCTTGATCTTGGCCACCAACGGGGAAATGTTGGCGCGGCTGGCCTGGATGTTCAGCCCTTCACGGTCCAGCTTGGTGGCGTCCATCATCTTGCCGGGCATGGCGGCCTGGCCCTGGCTCTTGTCGGCGGTGATCTGGAGCAAGGTGTCCTTGTCCGGTGTCCAGCCCACCGACGCCGTGCCGGAATGGCGCCAGTAATGGCTATGCAGAACGGATCCGTTGCCGTCCTTGTAATTGTCCGACGACGAATGGGTGGCGATGGCCCGCACGAAGCCCTGTTGCGCCCCGGCCTGGGCATCGACCATCTCGTCGTTGCGGTCGAAGCTGCCGTACAACGCGCTGGCATTGCCGCGGATACCCCAATCGGTGAAGCGTGGCGCTTCGCGCTCGACCAACACCGTGCCCAGGGCGCCGCCGCCATGCACCACGCTTTGCGGCCCCTTCAACACCGTCAGCTTATCGAACGAATTCGGAAAGACGTACGAGGTCGGCGGGTCCATGCGGTTGGGGCAACCGCCCAGCAACGGCGCGCCATCCAGCAACAGGTCAAGGCGCGAGCCGCCCTGGCCGCGCAGGACCGGGTCGCCGTCGACCGCACCCTGGCGGACGACGTTGAAGCCGGGGATGCTTTTCAAATAGCCGGCGCCATCGGCCGGCGGGATCGGCGTGCGCGGATTGCGCGGGTCGGTCACGATCACCATCGGCTCCGCCATGGCGGGCGCGGTGACGATCACCTCGTCAAGGGTGGCGGGGGCGGCTTGTTCCTCGGCCCGGGCGGGGCCGGCGGCGGCCAGCAAGGCGGCCAGGGCGGCGCCCGAGCACAGGCGGGCCCGTCTTGTGCGAACGGATGTAGTCACGTCTGATCTCCTGAAAACAACGCAGTCGGGCACGGACCGCAGGCGGTCCGCGCGAAATCATTCGGTCGAAGGGAAGATCAGACGTGCGGAGGGGCGCGGGGGACCGCGACGGAACGCGGCCGGGCCGGGCGAAGCGGCGCCACATCGATCGGCATCGACGGGGCGAGGTCGGCATGACGGAACCCGTCGGCGCCGAAGGCCTGCGCGGTTGGTCCATTGCTGTGGAACAACGGCAGGCAGTAAAGACAGAAACCGTCGCCGCTGGCGGTGGCCGATCCGGCCTCGGCGTCATCGTGCAAGACGACGATGCCGCCGGCGGTACAGATCACCTGGTCGCCCAGGCCGACCGGCAGCGGCGCCGCCTGCAGCCCGAAACCGGCGACAAGGTTGACGGCCATCAGCGCCAGGGCAAGCCAAGCGCAGACGCGCCGCCGCAACCGGTGCGGCAGATCAGGCAGGGTCAGCGATGGCGTGGCGGCAATCATCGACATGGGGCCGGATCATTGCCCCGGCGAGCGGGCTTTGTCAATTCGGCCCCCTGCCCTAGGCGGGCAGGACACCGCATCAGCGCTTGGCCTTCTGGCCCTGCAGGAAGAAGCGATCGATCGAGCGGGCCACGGCGCGGGTCAGCTTCGAGCGATATTCGGGTTGGCGCAGGTTGCGCTCTTCGGCTTCATTGGACAGATAGCCCAGTTCCACCAGCACCGACGGCACATCGGGGGCCTTCAGCACGGCGAAGCCGGCGAAGCGGTGGGTATTGCCCAGCAACACGGTCTCGCGCCCGACCTCGTCGACGACGCCGCCGGCGAACACCGCCGACCGGTTCATGGTCTCGCGCTGGGCCAGGTCGATCAGGATGTTGGCGACGTCGGCCGATTCGTGGCTGAGATCGATGCCGGCGATCAGGTCGGCCTTGTTTTCCTTGTCGGCCAGGGCCTGGGCCTCGGTATCCGACGCCGTCTGCGACAAGGTGTAGACCGACAAACCCTTCAGGGCCGGGTTGGCCACCGAATCGGCATGCAGCGAGATGAACAGGTCGGCCCCCAATTGGCGGGCGATGGCGATGCGGTCGCGCAGGCGGATGAAGACGTCGCGGTCGCGGGTCAGGTGGACCTTGTAACGGCCGCCCTTTTCCAGCGTCGCCTTCAATTCGCGGGCCACCGCCATGGTGATGTACTTCTCGTAGATGCCCGAAACGCCGGTGGCGCCAGGATCGACGCCGCCATGGCCGGGATCGATCACCACGACCGGAGTGGCGTTGGTCGGCCGGCTGCGCGGTTCGGGCTCGGACATCGACGGCTGCGGCTGCGGCTGCGGCTGCGGCGGCGCCTGCATGGCCGCCTGCTTGACCGGCGAAGGCTCGCCGGCCGGGCGGTCCAAGGGCGGCGGCACCGGCGCCGACAGCATCGGGCCATTGGCCTTGGCGGCCTTGGAAGGCGGCGGGGCGATCGGTTGCGCGGCGACCGGCTGCGGCTTGGGTTCGGGCTTGGGCTCGGCCTTGAGCTCGGGCTTGGGCACAGGCAGCGGCACCGCCTGGACCTTGGCCACCGGCAAGGGTTCGGACGTGACCGCCGGCTGAACGGGAGTTGGGGCCGGGGCGGCCGGCGCGGCCGGCGGCCGCACCTCGGGCGAATAGACGACGATGGCGCGCGCCTGCGGCACCCCTTCGGGCGCGGGCGCGGGCTCGCTGATCCGGGCGCCCTCGATCTTGGGCAGCGGCCTAAAGGCGTTGGCCGACGAGGCGAAGCTGGCCTGGTTGGTCTGCTGCAGGTCCATCACGAAGCGCCAACCCAGCCCGTCGCGCGGGGCCATGACGAAGGCCGACTTCACCAGCGCCGGATCCTTGAGATCGACCAGGATGCGCCCCTGCCCGCCGATATCCTCGTACCGCACGGCGCGCACCGCGCCGGTCGGACGGTGCTGCGGCACACTCCAGGCCAGGCCGGGCGTGCTGACCACCACCCGGTTGGGCGAAGTGGCGGTCATCACCGAGAAATCCATATTGTCGCCCAGGTCCATCACGAAGCGGGTGATGCCGTCGGGATGGGCGCCCAGACGCAGGCCGGACACCGTATTGCGCGCGAACGCCGGCTGGGCGGCCAGAACGGCCACCACCAACACCAGTGCCCTTGCGGCAAATCGACGAATGGTCCTGATCACCATGCCTCACATTGTCGCGAACATGTCTTGAGCGAGCGTTAACAGCTTTAGCGCACCCAATGACTCAGCCTCAACGAAAAACGCATTGATTCCCCTGACTCTTCTGCCACATGCGACTTTTTTGCCACAATCGACTAAAAAATGACGCCCCCAACAAGGCCGTTGTGAAATCGCCGTGTAACAGCTATTTTGCTGTCACTAACCCCGCGGGCAGAGCGTCCCCCCATTCGGGACGAGCGGCGGGTGAGGCCTGAAGGCGCCAGACCGACGTTATTCGTCGTCCGCCGATCCAGGCCCCGAGCGTCGCTGCCTGTTGTCCGCGGTTTTTTTGTCCACGACCAATTTCGAGGCCGGGTGCTGCGCCCGTGACATCAGGTTCCTGCACATGAACGCATCTTGCGAAATGATCATGCAATGGCCCGCAGGCGCCACCGGCTTCGTTCAGCAACAATCTCCGCACATGATCGGTTTGTCCGCCGGGCAGGCATTCGCCTCGCCAGACCGGCTGCGTGCGGCGCCACGGAGACACAGGATTAATGGTCAAGCGTATGCTCATCGACGCCACGCACCCGGAAGAGACCCGGGTTGTCGTGGTGAATGGTACCCGTCTGGAAGAACTGGACGTCGAGACCAGCACTAAGCGCCAAATCAAAGGCAACATCTATCTCGCCAAGATCGTCCGGGTCGAGCCGTCGCTGCAAGCGGCGTTCGTCGATTACGGCGGCAACCGCCATGGCTTCCTGGCCTTCTCGGAAATCCACCCGGACTATTTCCAGATTCCGGTGGCCGACCGCCAGGCCCTGTTGGCTGCCCAGAAGGCCGAGGTCCTGAAGGACAATAACAGCGACCACGACCACGCCCCCGAGGCTCAGCCCGAAGGCGGCGAGGACGGTCACGGCCAGGCCGAGGACGGCGCCCAGGGCGACGACAACGCCAAGCCGACCCCGGTCGAGGTGGTGGGCGGCGACGATGCCGCCGAGCAGGAGCTGGAGCGCCGCCGCGCCCGCCTGCTGCGCAATTACAAGATCCAGGAAGTCATCAAGCGCCGCCAGATCATGCTGGTTCAGGTGGTCAAGGAAGAACGCGGCAACAAGGGTGCCGCGCTGACCACCTATCTGTCGCTGGCCGGTCGCTATTGCGTGCTGATGCCCAACACCGCGCGCGGTGGCGGGGTGTCGCGCAAGATCATCAACGCCAACGACCGTCGCCGCCTGAAGGCCATCGCCAGCGAACTGGATTGCCCCGAAGGCATGGCGGTGATCGTGCGCACCGCCGGTTCGGAACGTTCGAAGGCCGAGATCAAGCGCGATTACGAATATCTGCTCAGGGCCTGGGACCAGGTGCGCGAGCTGACCTTGAAGTCCAGCGCGCCGGCCGGCGTCTATGAAGAAGCCAGCCTGATCAAGCGCTCGATCCGCGACCTTTACGCCCGCGACATCGACGAGGTGCTGGTCGAGGGCGACGAGGGTTATCGCCTGGCCAAGGACTATATGCGCATGCTGACCCCCAGCCATGCCAAGAAGGTCCAGCCCTACAAGGACCCGACCATGCCGTTGTTCCACCGCTATCAGGTGGACAGCCAGCTGGACGCCATGCATTCGCCGGTGGTGCAGTTGAAGTCGGGCGGCTACATCGTCATCAGCCAGACCGAGGCGCTGGTCGCCATCGACGTCAATTCGGGCCGCGCCACGCGCGAACGCCACATCGAGGAGACGGCGGTCAAGACCAACCTGGAAGCCGCCGACGAAATCTCGCGTCAGCTTCGCCTGCGCGACCTGGCCGGTCTCATCGTGATCGATTTCATCGACATGGAGGAGAACCGCAACAACCACGCGGTCGAGCGCCGTCTGAAGGAAGCCCTGAAGAACGACCGCGCCCGCATCCAGGTCGGCAAGATCAGCGCCTTCGGCCTGCTGGAACTGTCGCGCCAGCGCCTGCGCCCCAGCTTGCAGGAAACCGCCTTCACGCCGTGCCCGCATTGCGCCGGCACCGGCCTGATCCGCTCGGTCGAATCGGCCGCCGTGCATGTGCTGCGCGCCATCGAGGAAGAGGGCATCCGCCGCCGCTCGTCCGAGGTCACGGTCTATGTGCCGTCGCAGATCGCGCTTTACATCCTGAACCAGAAGCGCGACGCCCTGGCCGCCATCGAGGAACGCTATCTGCTGCGCGTCTACCTGCTGGGTGACGACGAGTTGATCGCGCCGAACCTGCGCATGGAGCGGGTCAAGGCCGAGGGCCGTCCCGGGGAATTGCTGCGCCCGGCCGCCGCCGTGACCATGGAATCGGCCTCGGAAGCGGAAATCGCCGACGAGCAGGCCGAGGACGAGGACGAGGACGACGAGGCCGAGGAATCCGCCGAGACCGAGGCCGAGACCGAGACCGAAAGCGAAGCCCGTAGCGCCGAGGATGGCGAGGCCGGCGCCGACGGCAACCGCAAGCGCCGCCGCCGCCGTCGCCGCAAGCGCCGCCCGGGTGGACCGGACCAGAACGGCGACCAGCAGGCCCAGTCCGACGGTGACGAGGGCGAAGGCGAAGGCGACGACGAAGACGGCGAAGGCGAGGAATCCGCCGAAGGCGCCAACGCCGAAGCCGGCGATGTCGAGGGCGAAAGCGAAAGCGAACGCCGCAAGCGTCGCCGTGGTCGCCGGGGCGGCCGCCGCCGCCGCCGTGGCCGCGACGAGGCCGGTAACGAAGAGTCCCCGCGCGGAGCCGCCGAAGGCGAAGGCGATCAGGATGGTGAAGGCGACGGCGAAACCGCCGCCAACGACCAGGCTCCGGCCCGGGCGCCCGCCCCTGCCCGCCAGCCGGCCCCGCCGCGGGCTCCGGCCCCCATCAAGGCCCCCGGCGTACCCGGCATGGCCCTGATGTCCAACCCCGACGCCGTCGCCGACGTGTTCGAGCGGGCCGAGGCGATGGCCCTGGCCGAAGTCGAGGCGCGCACCGCCAAGGCGGCCGAGCCCCAGCCCGAGGCCGAGCCCGTCGCCACCGCCGAGCTGGCCGAGGAAGCTGCCGCCGAAGCCCCGGCCAAGGCCAAGCGCGTCCGCGCCCCGGCCAAGGCCAAGGGTGGCGACGAATCCGAGCCTGCGGCCGAGAAGCCCAAGCGCAGCCGCGCCAAGGCCGAGGCCAAGCCGGAAAAGGCCGCCAAGCCCGCCCGAGCCAAGAAGGCTGTTGCCGACGACGGCGCCGAGCCTGCCGCCGCGCCGAAGCGCGCCCGCAAGCCCAAGGCGTCGGAGGCCGAGCCGGTCACCGCCGAACCCGAACCGGCGTCTGCCCCAGAGGTGGTCGCCGAGCCGGTGGTCGCCGAGCCGGTGGTCGAGCAGGCCGCCCCCGCCGTGGCCCAACCCGAGCCGGCGGCTCCTGCCGCCGCCGAGGAGGTGGCCCCCGCCCCGGCCATGCCGGCCCGGCGCGGCTGGTGGAACAAGCTGCTGTCCTAGGATCGTGGCCTAGCCGTAAAAACGAACCCCCGCCGGGGCAACCTGGCGGGGGTTTCTTTTGGGGGTCTGTCCGGCCCAGGCTGAAGCACAATTCCTCAACCTGTCATGGCCGGGATCGCCCCCATAGGCGCTAACTTTAGA
>NZ_CACVCE010000014.1:0-52013 GCF_902729445.1 Magnetospirillum sp. LM-5
TCGCCGGAGGACGGGATTTTTCGAGGTGCCCTTAATCCCATTTGCTTTTTTCCTTTTGTTCCTCTAGAACATTTATTGCTTCAGTTGTTCTTAATGGCTCTAATTGCAACTGGCTTGCCTTCGGCAAGCTCACTCGCTTCGCTCGTTCGTTTGGCTTATTTCTTTGTCTGGAATCATTGCGGAAGTGGCTTTTGAACACACTTCGGCTATCCGCAGCCGAAGCATGTTCAGGATTTGCGTATAGCACCCCGTCGCACACTCTGGATTAGACAACTCCGGTTACTCGGAGCAAGGAGCGGTTGAGCGATTTCCCTTTTACGTCCAGTTCTTCAACGCCAGCTTTCACGGAGCCATCCAGACGGCTTCCATGTGCTCGAGGGTTGCAAGTGTGTCAGCAGTGCCCCCATCGTACTTCCTGAGATTTCTCCCAGTCCATTTGTGACTCGACCTAATGATGTAGAAGGCTGCGCCCTAACTGCACCCTGACGGCAACGCTCTCACGGCAGTCGTAACAGGTTTGGCGCTCAAATGTAGGCGGTCTGTCAGGCGTATTTATAATATTTATTTGAGGGTACAACTGGTATGATTTATTGAAGTTAAAAGTCTGAAATATGTTTTGTCAACTAAATGTATCGAAAATGCATTGGAGTGCCTTTGTATAATTGATTCAATAGTAAGGTCAGCAAATCCGCATTCGTTAAGTAATTTAAATCCGTTTGTTTTTGCGTTTAATTTAGCCCAGTATTCCATGCACTGCATCACGCTTTTAGTTTTTAACATCTTGCGTGTTCTAATTGCTATAGTTTTTCTTTTGTATTTGTTTGTTAACAACTGTTCATATACCTCAAGCATGTAGTAAAATTCTTGTTCAATTTGATTGTCTGGATCCTTGTTAATCAATTTGTTTAGTCTAATGAACATTAATTTATGTTCAGCCATTTTATTTAAACGCCATGCGTTCATCATTCCAAGACGTAGTTTATCCGGTTCATTGCATTTGTTGACCCAGTCCATATGGGAATCCCCCCATTTCTCATAATTCTGTTCCTTTTTAACATAAGGAAAGCATTATGATCAGGGGGAATCATAGGGCTTTAGATGCAAGTTTATCGCAAGTTCACTTTGGGGTACGACCAGCCTTCCGGCGGCAATTATACCAGTACGTCATCGCACCCTTCTCGGTCAGACCGGCACCTTCGATGAATGCCTGGACGACAAGTTCTCTGGGGAGGTGGTTGATCGACTCGTACATCGACCATGCGGTGAAAGCCTTGGTCGCCCCTCCAGCAATCAGGTCCTTCCCTACCGTGACCGCCAGGGCAATAGCTTCGGCAACGGCGGCATCATCCTGGGTGGCTTCGGTCTGATCCGGCTCAACCGGCTTATCGGATTTCTTGGACATGTCGTGCTGTCTCCACAACTCGTTGATCAATTCGATTCGCTCGGCATCCGAGACAGTCTCGAATCCGGCGATATCGTCGAGGAGGTCATGGAGGAGATCGGTGAAGTCGCCATACATGATCGGGGCAGGGAGGGAATCGCTGACGATTTCCAGCAAAGCCTGTTTCTGATCAGTGGTGAGGTCGTACATCACGGAAACCCTTCATAACCAGTATGAAGAGCGTCCGAGTTCAATGATCTAAAGACAACTATAAAATATTAATTCTAATATAACATTTGTAGTGATAAAATAACTAATGTAGCGCATACAATCCATAGCGATATTAATGCCCACTTATTTGCCCGACGCTTAAGCAATGAGCCAAAATATATTAAACATAGACCTGCTATTAACATTGTCCAGCCGATTAACAAATAAAAACCAGCATATATAGCGATTGACTTGTCAGATTCTGTTTTAATGTATCCAGGTATAAAAAATATCAACATAAAAATTATGGCGCCAAATCCCAAGACTTGCATAAGTTTTCCAAATGCAAATTGGGTAGTATCTCCACGGTCAATCCAGCGCCCTACTTGTACTAAAGAAATACCAAAAACATCCATGGTAATGATTTTAGAGCTAAAGTTGACAATATGTATTCTAGATGTAATACGTCTAGGTAGATATAGCTAAAATAGATCGGCTCTATAATTTTAGCCGAAACTATTAACCAGCCCACATAGCGGGTAATGCGGGCGATTAATTTATTACTAGTTGAGTTGTTAGGCAGTATGTTTACCGTGTTGTTATCAATATTCATGTTGCCGCCAAATAGTAATTAACATGTTAATAACTTATACAACATTCACCAGATGATAGCAATTCGCTAATACACACGCTAGCGGCGCAACTTAATTTTAATTGTATGCTACGGCAAAGCATCTACTAAACGTTGATTCCGATGTGTGGCTGAGGCACCGGGGACCAAGTGGGTGGAAGAAGATTAGAACAAAATTTAATAACACATTCTATTAATATGTTGTAAATAGTAAAATTTGTTGCTATTAAATAGCACAACATAATGGACGTGAGGGTTTAAAAATGTTTTTTCGATAAGCTGAAGGTTGCCACACAAACCAAACCAGCAAAGGCTGGCGTCAGCAAAAGCACTCCAGAGAGCCGCTTTATCGAAAAGATTAATCGGCAGATTAAACGTATCGATGAGGTTATCGCTGGTGATCCGATTAATGGTCGGTCTGATTGGTTCGAGCTTATCCCGCACGAATCCGGCAATAACGTTGTGTCGTTCAAGGTTCTCAGGTCGCCGCTGATTTTCACGGCTGAACCTAACGACAAAGGCTTCTATGAAGCGGAGTCTCTGGACGCCCTGAAGGGTATCTACGAATCGCTGGTTCACGACGTGAAAAGCGGTGATCAGAGGCTTGTTCAACTGATCAATGAGCGTGCCGCCAAGGATTCTCAAGCTGCTTTGGCAAAAGGTTTTGGTCGGAAGCGGAAGTCCTAGTCCAGCAGCAAGTCAACTGACTGAGACTTCTTCCCACCCATTGAAGGTTCCACCTTTAGTCAACTCGTCTTGCCGAGTTGATGTTTGTGGTGTGACAATAGTGGCGATCTGGCAGCTTATCCGGTTTCAGATTCAATTGCGAGAAAGACTAAGGCACGATCATCAACGACTGAATTATTCAGCCAATTTTTATATTTTTGATCTTCTGAAGCAATATGTGATTTTAGCCATTTGGCTACTAGTTCTGGAAGATCATCAATAGCTGACTTTGTGCCCTGCAGATACAGCTCTTCAATTGCTTTTACACGAGCCCGGAATTGGTTATGCTTCAGCTTATGCCCGGCAATATGCGGATAATTTACTTTTCGCATAGCCTTTTCTTCACGAAGAAAATGACCGTCGACATACTCGTTTAGAATGGCTAACGAGCTGCTGATTGTGCCCACATTTTCCGGATCATTTTTTATCTGGTCAATCAGCTTGGCGAGCTCGAAAAAAGCCATATGATCTGCATCTATGGCGTGTATCCCAACGGATAATTCTTGAGACCATTCAAACATTTCCCATCCCCACCTCATCCTGCTTAAACAAGGTAAGCATGGGCTGTATTGATTGTAAATGTCAAAATATTTACAGATTATGATACCAGAAAACCCTTTTGCACATTAACTCGAGATGGCAACCTTCTGGCAAGGTAATAGATCCTCAATTAGTCGTTCATATCCGTCGATATCAAATGATTTGGTGATGAATTGTGCGGCGCCAAGCGATATGCACTCATTTTTATCGAAATCGCTAAGGCTAGTTGTCAATACCGCAATAGGGATTTTTCTCAATCTGTCATTTTTCTTTATATTTGCAATGAGTTCCTTGCCGGTCATTCTCGGCATATTCAAATCTGTGACGATAAAGTCAATTGTATCGGCGAAATCATCTAAGTATTCTAGCGCTGCCCTGCCATCAACTGCATGTTGAAACTCACAGCAACAACCTTTATTTCGTGCAACAGCCTTGAACAACGCCGCATCGGCGGGGCTGTCTTCTGCCAATAGTATTTTATATTTTCCATGCATGGACCGCCACCGAAGACCATATGCTTAGGCATAGTGCATCGATACGTTAGTAGTATACGGCGACCCGTTTGGTTTATCAAGATTCCAAATCTCAATTCCTGCCCATTGGGCATAGATCTCAGTCGTGGAACTACTCCAGCAGCCAATCGACTGCCTGAGACTTCTTTCCACCCTTGAAGCTGCCCCCCTTGGTCAGCTCATCGGCAGAGGCGATGTTGTACGTATGCCCATAGTGGCGCTCCAACATCGCCGTGCTGGTCCCCATGTTCTTGGCGAGAATGAACTGGTGGACGCCCTCTTGGAGGCGGAACGTCGCATACGTGTGACGGAGGGAATAGATCGACCGGCGGGCACCGTGGCTGTCAAATTCCACACCGGCATCCTTGATCAGGGTGGCAAACGACTTCTTGAATGACCCAATCGGCTCGCCATCCCGATTGCAGAAGACGAAGCCGTCAGGCGTGGGCTTGACCCCCTCCAGTTCATCGATCCGAAGCTTGAGCAGCCGCTTGAGATACGTCTTCACGTCAGGCGTCCTGGCGACAACCTCTCTCGGACCCGTCTTGCCAGTTACATAGAGGGCGATGTTTGCCGATTCTCCAGCTTTTGACGCTGGAATATCCCGAATGTCTCGCCACTTTAGCGTCCGAGCCTCCCCAACCCGAATCCCTGTGTTAGCGAGGATAAGGACGTAATTCGCCAGCATCGTTCGATCCCGGACGGTCTTCGAGTTTTCGTGTTTTACGAACTCCCGGAGATAGCGGGTCAGTTTGGCGTAGTCCCGCTGGTCGAAGTGAGGGGGGCGATTGTCGCTCAGCTTCATTTTTGGAAATGCCGGAATCTTGACGATGAAAGCCTTATCGACGCACCACCCCAGGAACACCTTGAGGTCGGTCGCATACCGCTTAATCGTGCTCTGAGACAGCAACTCTCCCCTGGAGTGCTTCTCCATCCAAGCCAGCAGATCAACCACGGTGGCGGTCGTCATCTCATTGAGTTGGAGCGTCCCGAAGAACGGCTTAATCCGTTCGAGATACTGGCACCGCAGTTTGGTAGAGAGCTTCTGGGAGGCGGTGGCGGTCTGAGCCTCAACGTATTCCGTGATCGCAGCCGACACTCTCTTACCGTTGATGTCGTGACCCTGGATCGATTTGACCAGCATCCGATTATAAAGGTCTTCAGCGAACCGGAATGCCTCGTGTTCGTTGGTCGTCCGGGTGCTGCGGGAGACATAACCGGAAATAGACGGAACCCTGATCCAACAGAACCAGATTGGCTTCACGTAGTCCTGGCGGCGGAACAGGTAGATTTGACCGTCTCGGAACGTCCGGCTGTCGAGGGTGCCCTTCGGCTCTCTTCCCATTGTCGTGGGTTTCTTGCCGGGGTTCTCGTTGTCCTGTGCCATACACTGCTCTCCCGTAAATCAGCGAGAACATTATACTTACGTCTATAACCCGGAGAACATTTTAAAATAAAATATATGAATAATTATTGAGATTTATGAGGCAAATGAGAGTTATCTAAAGGGATCAATTGTTTATACATATCGGGAGCAACAATTGTGGCGTTGATAATCGCAGTATTTTCCTGTCCTTGGTGGAAATATTCTCTCTCTGTGAATCCGGTAATTATTGCAAGGTACTTCCATGGTAATTTTTTAATTTCAGAATTAAATTTTGAAGCAGATTCATTATACAACACTCTATTATTTGCGATTCTCTCTTCCATTTCAACCAAGGAGGACATAGTTGATTTATATGATTTTACCGATTTAATATCTGGATATCTTTCGGAATACGCCATGATTTTACTGTGAGCAGCGCTAAATCCATTTTTAGCTAAAATTTGTTCAATACCAAAAATTTCATCTTTTATAGCGCTATTTGCCACGCCTTCAGTGCGCTTATCTGCGCCATGATTAAAAACAGAACTTTCAAGTGCAGCATGATTTAGCGTCAAATTAATTAAATTTCCAAATAGATTATTTCGTCTTTGAATCTGCACCTCAAAATTTGATCGTTTAGATTGTGCATCCTCACGCATTGTTAAAAATTCGTTGTAGCGAATCAGCGACAGCCCAAACACCACCAGAACGGTGATGGCGGAAACTGCCCGAAACCCATATCTAAATTGAAGACTCATGCAGCACCTCTGGTTACGGCAGATATTAGCCACCCGCTCGCACCATTGAACAGAGATGACTGAGCTGGCTGATGGGGTGGTGGATTCCCGGTCAGGGGGAATTGGATGGGTGATAATGCTTGCGATCACTTAGCACGTTGATGGCAACGAGGGTGCCCTTTGGGTCTCGTCCAGTTTCCGAGGACTTTGATCCTGTATCCCCAGTGTCCTGCGCCATACCCTGCTCTCTCGCAACCCATTGAGAGCATCATAATTCCGTCTATGTCGGGGCAGAACCGTTTATAATCCGTATACGCCAAAAAGCGAAAAGCCGCCCGAGGGCGGCTTCACTAACTCATTGATTTCATTGGTCCGATTGGAGCGGGCGAAGGGATTCGAACCCTCGACCCCAACCTTGGCAAGGTTGTGCTCTACCCCTGAGCTACGCCCGCTTCCTTGGCGTTTCCGTCGGCGTTGCCGCGTTCGGAGGCCCGGATAATACGCAAAGCATCGTCCTGATCAAGTCCTTTTTTCGAGTTTTTTTCACCCGCGCGCGATCACCCCCTTTGCCCTTGCCACAGGTGCGGCTACGGTCCATCTATGTGCGTGTTCAGGGATGTAAATTCGGACGGACGCTGATGGAACTGATTTTCGGTGCCGGCAACAAGCCGGCGGGCAATGGCGGACAGGCAGGCGACCTGATCAAGGACGGCTCGACCGCCAGTTTCGTCACCGACGTCATCGAGGCCTCGCGCAAGGTTCCGGTGATCGTCGATTTCTGGGCGACCTGGTGCGGGCCGTGCAAGCAATTGGGCCCGGCGCTGGAAAAGGTCGTCAAGGAGTTCAAGGGCGCCGTCCGCATGGTCAAGATCGACGTCGACAAGAACCAGGACCTGGCCATGCAGCTCAGGGTCCAGTCGGTGCCGACCGTCTATGCCTTCAAGGACGGCCGCCCGGCCGACGCCTTCGTCGGCGCCCAGACCGAAAGCCAGCTGCGCGCCTTCATCCAGCGCCTGACCGGCGGCGGCCCGGAAACCTCGACCGCCGATCTGTTGGCCGAGGCGGCCCAGATTCTGGCCGAGGGCGATGCTCAGATGGCCGCCCAGCTTTATCAGCAGGTGCTGGGCGAGGACCCGGTCAACGGCCCGGCCAATGCCGGCTTTCTGCGCTGCCTGCTGGCGGTCGGCCAGATCGACGCCGCCAAGCAGATGCTGGGCGAGCTGCCGCCCGAACTGGCCAAGCATGCCGATATCGCCGCCGTGGTCAGCGCCATCGAGCTGGCCGAGCAGGCGGCCAAGGCGGCCGGCGCCACCGCCGAGCTGCGCCGCCGCCTGGCCACCGACGCCGACGACCACCAGGCCCGCTATGACCTGGCCTTGGCCTATTACGGCGGCGGCGAGCCCGAGGCGGCGGTCGATGAATTGCTGGAATTGTTCCGCCGCAACCGCGCCTGGAACGAGGACGGGGCCCGCAAGCAGCTGATCAAGCTGTTCGAGGCGTTCGGCCCCACCCACCCGCTGACGCTTTCGGGCCGCAAGCGTCTGTCGGCACTGCTGTTCAGTTGATCGAAATGGCCGTGCCGCGCCTGACCATCGCCGATCTTCCCGCCGTGGTGCCGGTTTTCGCGGTGCCCGGCGCGTTGCTGCTGCCAGGCGCCCGGCTGCCCTTGACGGTGTTCGAGCCGCGCTATCTGGCCATGGTCGATGATTGTCTGGGCGCCGGCCGCCTGTTCGCGCTGGTTCAGCCGGCCCCCAATCCCCATGCCGAAGGCGCCGTCGCCGGGCTGTATGGCACCGGGATCGTCGCCCGCATCGTCGCCTTCGGCGAAACCGGCGACGGCCGCTATCTGATCACCGCGCTGGGCCTGTGGCGGTTTCGTTTGGTCGGCGAGGAGTTGGGCCGCTCGGGCTATCGCCGGGTGGCGGCCGATTACGCGCCTTATCGGTTCGACCTCGAGGGCGAGGCGCCGCAGGCGATCGACCGGCGCCGGCTGATGTCGGGCGTCAGCACCTATCTGGCCCGCCAAGGCGCCGCCCCCGACCAGTCCAAGCTGGACGAGGCGTCGGACGGCGAGTTGGTCACCGCCCTGGCGATGAGCGCGCCGCTCTCGCCCGAGGAAAAGCAGGCGATCCTCGAGGCCATGTCGACATCCGAGCGGGCTCGGCTGATGATGACCTTGTTCGAGATGGCCCTGCTGGCCGATACCGGTCAGGATGTCAGGCACTAATTTTCGCGCGGCCATCAGGGTGCGCACCTATATTAAGGACTGAACCACCATGAGCGAACGTGTTCCGGGGATCGACCCCAAGCTGATGGAAATCCTGGTCTGCCCGATGTCCAAGGGGCCGTTGCGCTATGATTCCGAGCGCCAGGAACTGGTCAGCGAGAAGGCTGGCCTGGCCTATCCCATTCGCGACGGCATCCCGATCATGCTGCCCGATGAGGCGCGGCCGCTGGACGGGCAGGGAGAGCAAGCATGAGCCAGAATTTCGGCAGCCAGCACTGCCCGGAAGAGATCAAGGTCAAGAAGGCCGAGCGCCGTCTGGATATTCGCTTCGAGGACGGGGCCGAATTCCAGATCCCGGCCGAGCTGCTTAGGGTCGAAAGCCCCTCGGCCGAGGTCCAGGGCCATGGCCCGGGCGAGAAGACCCTGGTGGCGGGCCGCTCGCATGTCGGCATCATCGCCGTCGAGCCGGTCGGCAATTATGCCGTCAAGATCGTGTTCGACGATCTGCACGATTCCGGCATCTATACCTGGGATTACCTGTATTGGCTGGGCGCCAGCCAGGACCAGATCTGGCGCGAGTACGAAGCCGCCCTGGCCGCCGCCGGCCTGTCGCGCCATCCCAACGCCACCAGCACCCAGGCGGCGGCGCCCAAGCAATCGGGCTGCGGTTGCGGCTCGGGCGGCAAGGGCGGTTGCGGTTAGACCCGGCCTCAGCCGGTTTCCAGTTCGCTGTCCCAGTACAGGAAGTCGCGCCAGGATTGGTGCAGGCGATCGGGCGGGAAGGCCCGGCCGATATCTTGCAGCAGGTGACCCGACGGCTCGGCCGGCGGCACCAGCAGGCGCATGCCGGCCTCGCGCGGCAATTTGTCGGCCTTGGCCAGGTTGCAGGCGCCGCAGGCCGCCACGACATTGCCCCAGCAGGTGGCCCCCCCGCGTGAGCGCGGGACGACGTGGTCGAAGGTCAGTTCGGCGGTGGGAAATGCCCGGCCGCAATATTGGCAGGTGAAGCGGTCGCGCAGGAACAGGTTGAAGCGGGTGAAGGCCGGCCGCCGCGTCGTGGGGGCGTAATCCTTCAGCGAGACCACGCTGGGCAGGCGCAGGGACCGGCTGGGGGAATGGATGACCCGGTCATATTCCGACACCACCCTGACCCGACAGGACATGACCGCCTTGACCGTCTCCTGCCATGACCACAGGGACAGCGGAAAATAACTGAGCGGCCGGAAATCGGCATTCAGGACCAGGGCGGGATAGGTGTCGATGCGCTCGCGCTCCCTTCCACTCCATATGGTACGACACTAGCCGATTTTCCCTTGCCGATCCATGAAAGCGGCATGAAGAGATTTGACCCGGCCGAGTTTGGCTGGGTTGACTCTGGGGTGTTGCTCGGCTTATAAGCGCGGCTTCCGTTTTCTATTACCGCCCCAAAGCGGACCTGTTGCCGGAGTATCCGTCGTGAAGCGTACTTTTCAGCCCTCCAAGATCGTCCGCGCCCGCCGTCATGGCTTCCGCTCGCGCATGGCCACCGTCGGCGGCCGCAAGGTCATCGCCAATCGCCGCTCCAAGGGCCGCAAGCGCCTGTCGGCTTAATCCGGCGCCATGGCCCTCGCGCTGGCGCGCCTGAAAAAGCGAGCGGATTTTCTTCGCATCGCCGCACAGCGCCGCAAGTGGGCCACGCCCGGACTGATCCTGCAGGCGGCGCCAGCGCCGCGATTCGACCTTTGCGCGGCGCCCGCGCCGCACATGGAAGCCGACGCCATCCGCGTCGGCTTTACCTGTTCCAAGAAGGTCGGCAATGCGGTGGCCCGCAACCGGGCCAGGCGGCGCCTGAAGGCCGCGGTTGCCGAGCTTTTTCCGGATCTGGCCGCCGCTGGACTGGATTACGTGGTGATCGGCCGGACCGAAACGGTGACGCGGCCATATTCTCTTCTCTTGCAGGATTTGCGGACCGCGTTAAAACGTGTGGTCGCGCCGCGCAACGGGGGGGCGTGATGGCCATGGGACCGGTCGCTTGGCTGCTGCGGGGGGGCGTTCGCGCCTATCAGCTGCTGCTGTCGCCGATCCTGCCGGCCAGTTGCCGTTTTTTCCCCTCGTGTTCGGCTTATGCCCTTGAGGCGCTGGCCAAGCACGGGGCCATCAAGGGAACCTGGCTGGCGGCACATCGCGTGTGCCGCTGCCATCCATGGAACGACGGCGGTTTCGACCCCGTCCCCGAACCGAAGTCGAAGGCCCCTTCCAGCGGCCATCCGGATAGGACGTCATGAACGAACAGCGCAACCTGTTTCTTGCCATCGCCCTCTCGGTCCTGATCCTGTTCGGGTTCCAGTGGCTGTTCCCGTCGAAGCCGGCGCCGCAGGCCACGCCGACCCCGGCCACCCAAGCCGCCGGCACGCCGCCGGTGCCGCAAGCCGCCACCGAGGCGGTGGCCCCGGCCGCGCAGCAGGTGGCCAAGGCCGCCAGCCGCGCCGACACCGTGAGCGCCGGCCGCCGCATCGCCATCCGCACCGATCGCCTGCACGGCTCGATCAACCTGACCGGCGCCCGTCTCGACGATCTGACGCTGGCCGGCTACCGCGAGACCACCGACCCCAACAGCCCGGAAATCGTCGTGCTGTCGCCGGCCGGCGCGCCGCACCCCTATTACGCCGAATTCGGCTGGGTGCCGGCCGACCCCACCGTCAAGGTGCCGGGTGCCGACACCCAATGGTCTTCCGCCGCCACCGAGCTGGGCGTCGGCGGCCAGGCGGTCCTGAGCTGGGACAATGGCGACGGCCTGCGTTTCGTGCGCACCGTCAGCGTCGATGACAATTACATGTTCCGCGTCCAGCAGCGGGTCGAGAATTACGGCACCAAGCCGCTGACGCTTCATGCCTATGCCCTGGTGGCCCGTACCGGCACGCCCAAGACCGAGGGCATGTACATCCTGCACGAAGGCCCGTTGGGCGTGTTCAACGGCACCTTGAAGGAACTGAAGTACGACGACCTGAAAAAGGAAGGCACGGTGCGCGAAAAGAGCACCGGCGGCTGGATCGGCATCACCGACAAATATTGGCTGACCGCCCTGATCCCCGATCAGAAGGCCGAGGCCACCGGCCGCTTCGTCCATCAGCGCCTGGATGCCGGCGATCGCTATCAGGTCGATTTCACCGGCGCCGCGACGGTGGTGCCGGCCGGCGGTTCCATCGAGGCGGCGGTCAACCTGTTCGCCGGGGCCAAGCAGGTCGGCCTGCTGGATGCCTATGGCGAGAAGCTGGGCGTCGAGCGCTTCGACCTGGCCATCGATTTCGGCTGGTTCTACTTCCTGACCAAGCCGCTGTTCTATCTGATCAAGATGTTCCACGACGCGCTGGGCAATATGGGCCTGGCCATCATGGCGCTGACGGTGATCATCAAGCTGATCATGTTCCCGCTGGCCAACAAGTCCTATGTGTCGATGTCGAAGATGAAGGTGCTGCAGCCCGAGATCCAGGCGCTGCAGGCCAAGTTCGGCGACGACAAGGTCCGCGTCCAGCAAGAGATGATGGCCCTTTACAAGCGCGAGAAGGTCAACCCGGTCTCGGGCTGCCTGCCGATGCTGATCCAGATCCCGGTGTTTTTCGCGCTCTACAAGGTGCTGTTCGTCACCATCGAGATGCGGCACGCGCCGTTCTATGGCTGGATCCACGATCTGTCGGCCGCCGATCCGACCACGTTGTTCAACCTGTTCGGCCTGATCCCGTTCGACGCCAACGCCTATTTGCCGGCCTTCATGCATATCGGCGTGTGGCCGATCATCATGGGCATCACCATGTGGCTGCAGCAGAAGCTGAACCCGCAGCCGGCCGATCCGGTCCAGGCCAAGATGTTCATGTTCCTGCCGTTCCTGTTCACCTTCATGCTGGGCCAGTTCGCGGCCGGCCTGGTGATCTATTGGGCCTGGTCGAACTCGCTGTCGATCCTGCAGCAATGGGTGATCATGCGTAAGGCGGGGGCCAAGCACTGACCGACATTCTTTCGCCCGAACAGGAAGCAGCCGCCCTGGTGGAAGCCGGGCGGCTGTTGTTCGCCCGCGACATCACCTTCCTCAGGGGCGCGGTGGCGCTGGACGGGCTGCCCGACATCGCCAAGCCGGAAATCGCCTTCGCCGGGCGCTCGAATGTCGGCAAAAGCTCGTTGATCAACGCGCTGTGCGGGCGCTCGACGGTGGCCCGGACCTCGAACACGCCGGGCCGCACCCAGGAACTGAACTTCTTCGACGTCAATGGCCGCTTGACGATGGTCGATATGCCCGGCTACGGCTTCGCCAGCGCGCCCAAGGACAAGGTCGATGCCTGGACCCGGCTGGTGAAGGGCTATCTGAAGGGCCGCCCGACGCTTCGGCGCTGTTTCCTGCTGGTGGATTCCCGCCACGGATTGAAGGACAGTGACCGCGACATGATGAAGCTTCTTGATCAGGCGGCGGTGGTTTATCAAGTCGTGCTGACCAAGATCGACAAGTTGAAGGCCTCCGAGGTCGAAGCGGTCCGCGCCCGCACGGTGGACGAGATTTCCCGTCACGTCGCCGCGCATCCGGTGCTGATCCTGACCAGTTCGGAAAAGGGGCTGGGCCTGGCCGAGCTGAGGTGCGAAATCGTGCAACTGGCCGAAGCGGAGAAAGCGTCATGAGCGACGAGACCCCCGACATCCTGCATGACCGTCAGGCGTGGCTGGACCGCGCCAAGACTTTGTCGGAATCGCTGCCCTTCATGCGCCAGTATTCCGACGAGACCATCGTCGTCAAGTATGGCGGCCACGCCATGGAATCGGCCGACCTGGCCAGCCTGTTCGCCCGCGACGTGGTGCTGTTGAAGCAGGTCGGCATCAACCCGGTGGTGGTCCATGGCGGCGGCCCGCAGATCGACGCCATGCTGAAGCGCCTGGACATCCAGACGCCGCGCGTTGACGGCCTGCGCTATACCGACGAGGCCACCGTCGAGGTGGTCGAGATGATCCTGTCGGGCAAGATCAACAAGCAGATCGTGTCGGCCATCAACGAAGCCGGCGGCTTCGCCGTCGGCCTGTCGGGCAAGGACGGCCACCTGATCCGTGCGCGCAAGCTGCGCCGGACCAAGAAGGACCCCGACAGCCAGATCGAGAAGGTGCTGGATCTGGGCTTCGTCGGCGAGCCGTCGGAAATCACCCCGCACATCCTGGACTTCTTCCGCGAATCCGATGTCATTCCGGTGATCGCCCCGGTCGGCATGGGCAATGCCGGCGAGACCTACAACATCAACGCCGACACCGCCGCCGGCGCCATCGCCGCCGCCACCGAGGCGCGGCGCCTGTTGATGCTGACCGACGTGGTCGGCGTGCTGGACAAGGCCGGCAACCTGATCCCGGAAATGACCGCCAGCCAGGCCAAGGAATACATCGCCGACGGCACCATCTCGGGCGGCATGATCCCCAAGGTGGAAACCTGCCTGCAGGCGGTCGAGGACGGCGTCGAGGCCGCGGTCATCCTGGACGGCCGGGTGCCGCACGCGTTGCTGCTGGAACTGTTCACCCCGCACGGCGTCGGCACCCTGATCAAGCGGGATTGACGAGGTGTCGGGGGCGGCGTTGGCCGCCCCCTTCCCTACAGCACCGTCAGCATGCTCGCCACCAGCGGGTGGCGGACGATGTCGGTTTCATCCAGATCAACCACCGAGATGTCGGCGACATTGCGCAGGCGGGCGGCGATGTCGGCCAGGCCCGATACCCCCGGCAACAGGTCTGACTGGTCGGGATCGCCGGTCAGCACCATGGTCGAGTGCCAGCCCAGTCGGGTCAGCAGCATCTTGATCTGGCCATAGGTGCAGTTCTGCGCCTCGTCGATCACCACGAAAGCGTTGTTGAGCGTGCGCCCGCGCATATAGGCGATGGGCGCCACCTCGATGGTGCCGTCGGCCAGGCAGGCGCGCAGACGCTTGCCGCCCAGTCGGTCCGACAGGGCGTCGGTCAGCGGGCGCAGGTAAGGGGCCAGCTTGTCTTGCATGTCGCCGGGCAGGAAGCCCAGGGACTCGCCGGCTTCCACCGCCGGGCGCGACAGGATGATGCGCGAGACGCGGCCTTCCTCGAAGGCCTCGACCGCGGTCGAGATGGCCAGATAGGTCTTGCCGGTGCCGGCCGGACCCAGGGCGACGGTCAGATTGTGCTCGCGCACCGCGTCCATCAGCCGTTTCTGGCCGGCGCTTTGCGGCTTCACCTTGCGCAGATAGCTCTGGTCGCGGCTGTCGTCCTCGCCCAGCGGATGCCAGTCGGGCTCGGACGGATATAGACGGACCACGGATTCCTGCTTGCTTTGGGCACGCTCACGCGTGGCTCGCTTGGCCATGCTCGACTCCTTTGCTGACGCTGATCGGGCAACAAAAAAGCCTTCCCGAAGGGAAGGCCTGGAACGCGGGGAAGCGCTGGACGGAACCACCGGCAACCGCAGCGGTCGCGGGTGGCAGAAAAAGGATCAGGGATGCTCGACACGCTGCCAAGTGGTCACAACCCCCATATGAAGTGACGCCATCCACGAAAGGACGCTAACAGACGTGGAGTCCGGCTGTCAGCAACAATCTTTCGCGCCGAACGGATGTCATGGGGACGTAAAAAAAGGCCCCGCCGGAGCGGGGCCTTGATCTGGAAGAGCTTAGTCCGCGGCCTGAACCGCAACGACTTCCGGCACATAATACTTCAGCATGTTCTCGATGCCGTGCTTCAGCGTCGCCGACGAGCTGGGGCAGCCCGAGCAGGCGCCCTGCAGGTGCAGATAGACGATGCCGTCCTCGAACGAGCGGAAGATGATGTCGCCGCCATCCTGGGCCACGGCCGGGCGGACGCGGGTCTCGATCAATTCGCGGATCTGGCGGACGACGTCGGATTCCTCTTCGTCGGACTGGGCGGCATCGCCGGCCTCGATCACCGGCTGGCCGGACGAGAAATGTTCCATGATGGCGGCCAGGATCTGCGGCTTCAGCACCGACCAATCGGTGGCGCCGTCCTTGCCGACGGTGACGAAATCGAAGCCCAGGAACACGCTGGACACGCCGGGAACGGCGAACAGACGGGTGGCCAGCGGCGAACGCTTGGCGGCGGCGGGATCGACGAAATCGACGGTGCCCTTGGTCATCACTTCGCAACCGGGCAGGAACTTCAAGGTCGACGGGTTGGGCGTGGCTTCGGTCTGGATGAACATCGAATTTCCTTAAAGCGGATTACAGGGCATGGGCGGTTCAACGTAAATGGCTCGTGCCAGCCACCGAGTCAAGGCCGAAACCCGACCGTTCCGCTCAGGTGATCGCGGTAATCTGGGCTTCGGTCAGGTTGCCCGGCACGATGGTCAGGGGCACGCGCAGCTTGCCGATGAACTTTCCGGTCAGGGCGCTGATCAGCGGTCCCGGCCCGTTCGAGCCGGTATCGGCGGCCAGGACCAGGATCGAGATCTGCGGATCCTCGTCGATCAGGGCGATCAGTTGTTCGCGCGGATTGCCCTCGCGGACATAAAGGACCGGAAGTTGGCCCGACATTTCATTGACCTCGGTGGCCAGGCGTTCCAGCAGGGTCTCGGCATTCTGGCGCGCTTCGGCCCGCATCAGGTTGCCGATCGAGGCGAAGTGCTGATACTCGGTCGGCTCGATGACCCGCAGCAGGGCGACGCGGCCGCCGGTCTGGCGGGCGCGCCGACAGGCGAACATCAGGGCGGCCCGCATTTCGTCGCTGTCATCGACGACCACCAGGAAGACGCGGTTCGATTCGGGCATGGCCGGTTCTCTCCTACTTCTTGAAGGCGACGGCGGCCAGCCAGCCGGCCGAGGCCGCCAACACGATGGCCAGGATACCGTAAGCCACCGCTTGCTGGTTGGCGAAATCGTAGACGTCGGCGCCGATGCCGATCTTCGAGATGATCAACGGCGTGGTCTGGGCGCTGACCACCTCGCCATCATGGATCAGATAGACTTCGACCAGATAGGTGCCGACCGGCACATTGGCCGGAAAATGCAGATCGGTGCGGAACAGGCGATGGCTCAGCAGGCTGACCGGCAGGGTTTCGGTGCCGTAAAGGCCCTTCTTCTGCTTCAGGCGGATCACCGCGTCGCGGTACTGGCCGGGCTCGGCGGCGGCATCGGCGCTGTCGATCTCCAGGTCCAGATGGTCCAGGCCGATCTGATGGCGTTCCAGCACCGGGGTCGGCGCCAGCTTCTCGATCGGCTTGGTCGAGGCCACCGCATAGAAGCTGGGCGCGTTGCGGATATGGGCCGAGCCGCTGTTGATCCAGATGCCGGCCTGCTTGTCCTTGCGCCGCACCATCTCCTCGCGGTTGGGGCCGCGCACCACCACCACCACCTCGCCGTCGCCCTCGACGGCGCCGAACAGCAAAACGTCGGTGCCGGCAAAACCGGTGGTGATGGCCACCAGATGCTTGGACAGGTCGGCGACCAGGGGCTCGGCGGCCAAAACCGGAGAAATCAGGCCGAACATCAGGGCCAGGGTGAGAACCAGGCGTTTCATCAGTGCTTGCCCCCCGCGCCCAAAGTGAACAGATCGCCGGGGACCGAGACCAGGTCGATGCCCAGCTTGATGCACACGCCCAGGACGATCACCGCCAGCAGCACGCGCAATTGCTCGCCCTTCAGCCGGACCGACATCTTGGCGCCGATCTGGGCGCCGATGACGCCGCCCAGCAGCAGCAGCAGCGCCAGCACCACATCGACGGTGTGGTTGCGGGTGGCGTGCAGGAAGGTCGAATTGGCGGTGACGAAGATGATCTGGAACAACGAGGTGCCGACGACCACGGTGGTCGGCATGCCCAGGATATAGATCATCGCCGGCACCATGATGAAGCCGCCGCCGACGCCCATGATCGCCGCCAGCACGCCGACCAGCAGCCCCAGCGCCAGCGGCAGGATCAGGCTGCAATGCAGGTCGGAGCGGGCGAAATGGACCTGGAAGGGCAGCTTCTCCTTCCAGCCGGCCACCTTGGCCGCCTTCATCTCGGCCTCGCTCTTGGGCTTCTTGAACAGCGACTGGACGCTTTCGATGAACATCAACCCGCCGACGATGCCCAGGAACACCACATAGCACAGCGCGATGACCAGATCGATCTGGCCGGCCTGGCGCAGCCACTTGAACAATTCGACGCCGCCGAATGAACCGATGAAGCCGCCGACCGTCAGGATCAGGCCCATCTTGATGTCGACATTGCCCCGGCGCCAATGGGCCAGCACACCCGACACCGACGACGCGACGATCTGCGCGGCCTCGGTACCGACCGACACGGCGGGGGGGATGCCCAAGAAGATCAACAGCGGCGTCATCAAAAAGCCGCCACCGACCCCGAACAGGCCGGACATGAAGCCGACGCCACCGCCCAACCCCAGGATCAGGAAGACGTTGACGCTCATTTCGGCAATGGGAAGGTAAATCTGCATGGCGAATGGACCTAAGGGCGCACGGGTCCCTCGTTTGTCGCGCCGCCGGCCATCCTTGGCAACAAGAATTTTATGGTTTTCTAATGTTCGCCGGAAAAAGCCCCGAAATCAGCCCAGTCGGGCGGCGATGGCGGCCATCTTGGCCCGGGCCTGCAGCAGGTGGTAACCCTGGGCGGTCAGGTGGCTGGGCAGCAGCGGGGCATCGCCGGCGCCGCTGAGGACCACCGGCGGGTCCAGGCTGGCGGCCCGGTTCAAGGACAGCAGAAGCGTCGACCACAGATCGTCCAGATTGCGCTTGGCCAGCAATTCGGCGAAATCGGCGCCCAGTTCGCGGGTGATCAGGGCGTGGGCGTAAAGGCGGCCCTTGGTGGTGTAGAACAAGGTGTCGGCATCGAAATCCAGGAAGATCGAGCGATCCTCGACCAGATGGGAATCCAAGGCGTCGGCGGCGACGCCCAGGTCGGCGATGGCGTGGATCAGCAAGGTGCGCAAGGATTCGGCCGAGCGGTCGTACCGGGCCTCGCGGGCGCTCAGGCGCTCGTTGAAGATGTCGAGATTGCGGGCGGCGGCGCGATATTGCTTTTCCGCCGAGGCGGTCGGCGCCCACGAGGTGCGCGGATCGAACTTCCACACCGTGCCGGGATATTTCAGCAGACCGGCGGCGCGGTCGAGTTCCGGGTCCTGACCCTCGATGGCGCTCAAGGTGGCGGCGAAGCGCGACAGGCCGGCCAGCAGGCCCTGCTGGAAGGCCGGCATGTTGTCGAGAAACGCCGACGGCTTGAACACCGGATCGTTGGCCACCCACTGATGGATGTCGACCTCGCGGAAGATCAGGCGCGCGGCGATGGCCACCGCCCGGCTGTGCTCGGGCGCCGGATGACCGGCCGAGAAGGCCAGGTCGTCGTCGATCTTGTGGGCCGCCACCATGCCGACGGCATAGTAAAGGACGACCAGCCCGGCCAGCCCCAAGGGCAGCCGGACGGCCCAGCGGCGCAGCCTGGAGGTGGGCGCCGGCTCCATCACGGCCTCAGGAAGCCGACGATGTCGTAGACGTCCTTCAAGATCGGCTCGGCGATGGCGTTGGCGCGCTCGGCACCCTTCTTCAGGATGGCGTCGATATGGCTGGGATCGTCCATCAGGCGCTTCATCTCGGTGTTGATCGGACCCAGGACCGCGACGGCCAGATCGACCAGCTCGGCCTTGAACTCGCTGAACTGCCGGCCGGCGAACTGGCTTGCCACCACGGCCTTGTCCTTGTCCGACAGGGCGGCGTAGATCCCGATCAGGTTGGACGCCTCGGGCCGGCCTTCAAGCCCTTCCAGGCTGTCGGGCATCGGAAACAGGTCGGTCTTGGCCTTCCGGACCTTCAGGGCGATGGTGTCGGCATCGTCGGTCATGTTGATGCGCGAATAATCGGATTCGTCCGACTTCGACATCTTCTTGGCGCCGTCGCGCAAGCTCATCACCCGGGTCGCGGCGCCGAAGATCAGCGGTTCCGGCTGCGGGAAGAACTCGATCCCATAATCGCTGTTGAACTTCTGGGCGGTGTCGCGGGCCAGCTCCAGATGCTGCTTCTGGTCCTCGCCCACCGGCACATGGGTCGCCTTATAGGCCAGGATGTCGGCGCTCATCAGGTTGGGATAGGCGAACAGCCCGACCGAGGCGTTCTCCTTGTGCTTGCCCGCCTTCTCCTTGAACTGGGTCATGCGGTTCAGCCAGCCGATGCGGGCGACGCAATTGAACACCCAGGCCAGCTGGGCGTGCGCCGGCACCGTGCTTTGATTGAAGACGATGTGCTTCTCGGCGTCGATGCCGGCGGCGATCATGCCGGCGGCGACTTCGCGGGTGTTCTTGACCAGATCCTTGGGGTCCTGCCACACGGTGATGGCGTGCAGATCGACCATGCAGAAGATGCACTCGAACTCGTTTTGCAGGCGCACCCAGTTGCGGATCGCGCCCAGGTAATTGCCGAGGTGAAGGTTTCCGGTCGGCTGGACGCCGGAAAAGATGCGCTGCATGGACAAGTGCTCCAGGTTTGGACCCAAGGTGCGTCAGCTATAAGCCATGGGTTGGGCCTGTCAAGGACGGCGCCGCATCTGACCCTTCACTTCCGCCCATCGTACCGCCCCCAGCGCTTGCGCCGAGGCGGCGAACAGGGTGATTCCGGCCACCACCATGACCGCCAGCAGGCCGCCCGCCGCCAGGGCGCCCTCGGCCCGGGGCCACAGATAATGATGCGCCGCCGCCAGGGGGGCGGCCATGATCAGCGCCGCCAGCACGATTCTGGGTGCCCGGCGCTTCAGGCGGGCATCGATGGTGAACAGGCCCTGCCGGGCCAGCAGCACCGCCAGCACGGCGGCGTTGAACCAGGCGGCCAGGGCGGTGGCCAGGGCCATGCCGACATGGGCCAGCGGCCCGACCAGGGCCAGGTTCAGGGCGATGTTGACCACCATGGTCGCACCCGCCACCTTGACCGGGGTGCGGGTGTCCTCGCGGGCGAAGAAGGCCGGCACCAGCGCCTTGACCAGCACGAAGGCCGGCAGCCCCAGGGCGAAGGCCGACAGGGCCGACGCCGTCGCCTGGCTTTCCGCCGGGCCGAAGGCGCCGCGCTGGAACAGCACCTGCACCACCGGCAGACCGATGGCCATCAGGGCGGCCGCCGCCGGCACGGTCAGCAGCAGCCCCAGTTCCAGGGCGCGATTCTGGCTGTCCAGGGCGTCTTGCAGGCGGCCTTCCTTGATCTGGCGCGACAGCAGGGGCAAAAGCGCGGTGCCGATGGCGACGCCGATCACGCCCAGCGGCAATTGATTGATGCGGTCGGCATAGTTCAGATAGCTGACGGCGCCGTTGGCCACGGTCGAGGCGATGATGGTGTTGACCAGCAGATTGACCTGATAGACCCCGGCCCCCACCGCGCCCGGCACGATGCGCCGTGCCAGGGTGCGGACCTCGGGGGTCAGGCGGGGCAGGACCGGGCCTAAGCCCATGCCGGCCTTCCTGACCGCGACGGCCAGCCACAGGAACTGGGCGATGCCGGCGGCGAAGGTGCCCCAGGCCAAGGCGTGGCCCGGCGTGGCGGTGACCGGGGTCAGCGCCCACAATCCGGTCATGCCGACCACGTTCAGCAGCACCGGGGTTCCGGCGGCCGCCGCGAACCGGCCCAGCGAGTTCAGCACCCCGGCCTGCAGCGCGGTCAGCGAGATGAACAGCAGATAGGGAAAGCAGATGCGTGCCAGATCGGCGGCCAGCTCGATCTTGCCGGGCACCTGGTCGAAGCCGGGCGCCAGGCCGTAGATCGCCCACGGCATCGCCAATTCCATGATTCCGACGAAGATCGCCAGCACCAGGGCCATCACCGCCAGCGCCTTCTGGGCGAAGGCCTGGGCGGCGGCCGGGCCTTCGGCGGCCAGTTTCCTGGTGAGCAGCGGCACGAAGGCGGCGTTGAAGGCGCCCTCGGCGAACAGCGAACGGAACAGGTTGGGGAAGCGGAAGGCGACGAAGAAGGCGTCGGCGATCCAGCTGGCCCCCATGTAATGGGCGATCATCATCTCGCGCGCCAGACCGGTGACGCGCGACAGCATGGTGAAGCCACTGACGGTGGCGATGGAGCGAAACAAGGACATCGCCGAAGCTTTACAGGAAATCGCCCGAAGACGCCACGGGCCCGCCCTTGACTGGAATCGATTCACCGAATCTTGACGTGGCGCTGATAGCATCCAAATTAAGAAGCAGGGCGGTGCCGCTTGGGCCGCTGTCACCGGGTGCCGGAAACGGACCCATTACCGTCTCGCTTCTCGAAGGAGGCCGCTCGATGTCTCGCCTTTCCGCCTTCAATTCGCCCTTGTTGCTGGGCTTCGACCATTTCGAGCGGGTGCTCGACCGCGTCGCCAAAAGCCAGGGCGAGGGTTATCCCCCCTACAATATCGAGCAGATCGGCGAAAACGGCCTGCGCATCAGCCTGGCGGTGGCCGGCTTTTCCATGGACGACCTGTCGGTCGGCCTGGAAGACAACCAATTGATCGTCCGCGGCCGTCAGGCCGACGACGAATCCGGCCGCATCTTCCTGCATCGCGGCATCGCCGCCCGACAGTTCCAGCGCGCCTTCGTGCTGGCGGAAGGCATCGAAGTCGTCAACGCCACCCTGGATAACGGCCTGTTGCACATCGATCTGATGCGCCCCCGGCCGGAACCCCGGGTCAAGACCATTCCCATTCAAGGAGCAGGCACAACCGCCTCTTCCGGTGCTCCGCGCACCATCGACGTTGCTGCCGATCCTGGCGGCCACGGGCGCTCGCGGCCCAGAAACGGCCAGTGAAGGAGGACGACCATGAACAAGGAATTCGCCCCGCACCCCCTCAGCCGCACCATCAGCTCGACCGATTTCGCCAATTGGGGCCTGCCGGAAATCGCCTTCATCAAGCGCGTTCAGACCGACGGCGAGATCGGCTGGGCCATCCACGCCGCCGACGGCACGCCGATGGGTCTGGCCTCCAGCCGTGAAATCGCCTTCGCCGCCGTCACCCAGCACGAGCTGGAACCGGTCAGCGTTCACTAGGCGCGAAGCGCGCCCGTGCCGGGCCGTCTCAGGCGCCGCCGGGCTTGGCACTGTGCCAAAAAGCCCGAGCGGCGATTGAGCCGCCCGGGATCGGGCGCGCGCCTCGCGCCATATTAAGCCCGGCGGCGTTTGAGCCGGCCCGGCACGGGCATGCCACAGGCATAATCCGGCACGGGCGCGCCACAGGCATAACCCGAGCGGAGTTTTACTCCGCCCGTAATTCCGGCGCGGCTTTGGCCGAGATCGCCGCCCAGGTTCCGGCGAAGCCGGCGGCCAGGCTGGCGCTGACGCAGACCGCCAGGGTGGCGGCCAAGATCACCGGCAGGAACGCCCAGTCGGCCTTCATCACGAAGACCAGGATGGCCCAGGCCGCCAGGGTGCCGATGGCGCCGGCCAGCAGGCCGGTCACCCCGCCGACAGCGCCGAATTCCACCAGCCAGGCCCGCCACAGATCGGCCCGGGTCGCGCCCAGCACCTTCAGCACCACCGCTTCGCGCACCCGGCGGCGATGGCCGGCCATCACCGCGCCGGCCAGCACCAGGGCGCCGCCGGCCAGGGTGACCAGCGCGGCCAGGCGCACCGCCTGATCGGCGCGGGCCACCAGATCGCGCACCGAGCCCAGGGCTTCCTTGACCCGGATCGCCGAGACGTTGGCGAAGCGGTCGGTGACGGCGCGCTCGACCGCCGATTCGTGGGCGGCATCGGCATGCACCGTCGCCAGCCAGGTGTGCGGTGCGCCGGCCAGGGCGTCGGGCGACAGCACGAAGGCGAAATTCATGTTGAGCGACGACCATTCCACCTCGCGCAGCGAGGCGACCCGGGCGGTGATCTCGCGCCCCAGCACGTTCAAGGTGACCTGATCGCCCAGGCCCAGCCCCAATCCTTTCGCCAGCGGCGCGTCCAGCGACACCAGCGGCGGGCCGGCATGGTCGGCGGTCCACCACGCCCCGGCCGCCAGCCGGGTGCCGGGCGGCATCTGGGCGGCACTGGTCAGGCCGCGATCGCCGCGCAAGGCCCATTCGGCTTCCGGGGCCACCGTCACCGATGGCGCCGGCACGCCGTTCAGCGCCACCACCCGGCCGCGCACCATGGGTGCCCGCTCGATGCGGGCCTGGGGATCGGCGCTGCGCACGATGAAGTCGAATCCGGCCGCCTGATCGGGCTGCAGGTCGATGAAGAAGAAGCTGGGGGCCTCGGCCGGCAATTTCTCGCCGAACTGGCGGGCCAGGTTGCCCTCGACCAGGGCGGTGGTCACCAGCACGGTCAGGCCCAGGCCCAAGCTGATGACCATGCCGACGATGGTACTGCCCGGCCGGTACAGGTTGGCCAGCGCCAAACGGGCCGCCGGATGGGCCAGCAGGCCGGTGCGGCGCCGCGCCAGCCGGGCCGACAGCCCGGCCAAGGCCCAAGCCAGGGCGCGAAACAGCAATAAAGTGGCGGGTGCCGCGGCCACGAACACCGCCGCCAGGCCCTTGCGGTCGGCGCTGACCACCGCCAGGGCGGCCATGGCCAGGGCGGCCGTCCCGATGATCGCCAGGACCGGCCAGCCCAGCGCCGTCGGCTCCTCGCCGGGGCCGCGGAACAATCGGGTCGCCGGCGTCCGGGCGGCGCGGGCCAGGGGGGCCAGTCCGAACACCAGGGCGGTCAGCAGGCCGAAGGCGAAGGCCACCATCAGCGGCAGCGGATAAATCCCGACCTTTGCCGCGATGGGCAGGGCATCCCCGGCCAGCGCCACCACCAGACCGGGCAGCAGGCCGCCCGCCACCAGACCGGCGAGGATGCCGGCCAGGGCCAGGCCGCCGACCAGCAGGGCATAGGTGGCGAAAATCATCCCCGATCCGGCCCCGGCCGCCTTCAGGGCGGCGATCGAGCGCAGCCGGCCATCCATCACCGCCTTGACCGAGCTGGCGACGCCGATGCCGCCGACCAGCAGCGAGGTCAGGCCGACCAGGGTCAGGAAGGCGGCGATATTGTCGAGGATGCGGCCCAGGCCGGGGGCGGCCTCGGTGGTGTCGCGCACCTGCCAGGGCGCGTCGGGGAAGCGCTCGGCCAGTTCGGCCTTGGCCTGGGCCGGGCTGGCTTGGTCCAGCACCAGCCGGGCCGACCAGCGCACCAGGGCGCCCGGCTGCAGCAGGCCGGTGGCCGGCAGAAGCTCCAGCCCGACCACCAGACGCGGCCCGAACGAAAGCGCGTTGGCGACGCGGTCGGGCTCGGCGACCAGCAGGGCGCGCACCTGCACGCTGGCATCACCGATGCGGATGGTATCGCCCAGCGATATGCCCAGCGCATCCAGCAATCCGGCCTCGGCCACCGCGCCGGGAAGACCGTCCTGGACCGCCAGGGCGGTGCTCAGGTCCTGCGCCGGCTCCAGCACCACCCGGCCGACCAGCGGATAAAGCCGATCGACGGCCTTCAACTCGACCAGCCGGCGGGCATCGCCGAAGCGGGCCATCACCCGAAGATCGGCGCCCTGGCTGACCGTGCCCCATTGCTTCAGGGCGGCCAGCTGCGGGTCGGTCACCGGCTGATAGGATTGGCGGATGTCGAGATCGCCGCCCAGCAGGGCGCGGGCATCCTGGGTCAGCGCGGCATGGAAGGCGGCCTTCAGCGAGCCGGCGCCGCTGATCGCCGCCACCCCCAGGGCCAGGCAGGCCATCAGGATGCGAAAGCCGGCCAGGCCGCCGCGCAATTCGCGCCGCGCGAAGCGAAGGGCGGCCAGGCTCATGACAGGCGCCCGTCTTGCATGCGCACCACCCGGGAGCAGCGCCCGGCCAGGTCCAGGTCGTGGGTCACCAGGATCAGGGCGGTGCCCAGCTCGCGGTGGCGGGCGAACAGAAGCTCGATCACCGCCTGGCCGGTGGCGCGGTCCAGATTGCCGGTCGGCTCGTCGGCCAGCAGCAGGCGTGGGCGGATGACGAAGGCGCGGGCCAGGGCGACGCGCTGCTGCTCGCCGCCCGACAATTGGCCGGGGCGGTGATCCAGCCGGTGGGCCAGGCCGACCGCGTCCAGTTCCTCGCGGGCACGCTCGAAGGCATCGGGGCGGCCGGCCAGCTCCAGCGGCACCGCGACGTTTTCCAGGGCGCTCATGGTCGGGATCAGGTGGAAATTCTGGAAGACGATGCCCAAGCTTTCGCGGCGCAGCCGGGCCAGGCTGTCCTCGTCCAGGCGGCCGAAATCCTGGCCGGCCACCATGACCCGGCCGGCGCTGGCCCGCTCCAGCCCGCCGATCACCATCAACAGGCTGGACTTGCCCGAGCCCGACGGCCCGACCACGCCGACCGTCTCGCCCTCGGCCACCGACAGCGAAACCCCGGCAAGGACATTGACCGGACCGGCCTGGCTCGCCAATTTGAGATGGACCTCGTCCAATTCCACCAAAGGCTGGGAAGAAGAACCACTCATGATCGGCTTGGCTTTCGTTGGGGGATGGCGGCGGGTATTGCTGCTCGGATATGGCGCCGTGACCCTGCTTGTCAACGCTGCCCCGGGACAGGCCGAGACTTTGCGCCTGCTGGCCCTGGGCGATTCCCTGACCGCCGGCTACGGCCTGGCCGCCGACCAGGGCTTCGCGCCGCAGCTGGAACGCGCCTTGCGGGCGCAAGGCCTGGACGTCCGGGTCATCAATGGCGGGGTCTCGGGCGATACCAGCGCCGGCGGGCTGGCCCGGCTGGACTGGGCCCTGGCCGACAAGCCGCACGCCGCCATCGTCGAACTGGGGGCCAATGACGGTTTGCGCGGGCTGGACCCGGCCCGCATGCAGGACAATCTCGACGCCATCGTCGGCCGGCTGAAAGGTCGGGGCGTCAAGGTACTGCTGGCCGGCATGCTGGCGCCGCCCAATCTGGGCCGCGAGTATGGCGACGCCTTCCTGGCGGCCTATCGTCAGGTCGCCGCGCGCCATGGTGTCTTGCTTTACCCCTTCTTCCTGGACGGCGTCGCCGGGCAGGCCAGGCTCAACCAGAAGGACGGCTTGCATCCGACCGCCGAAGGCGTCACGGTGATCGTCGAGCGGATCGCGCCTTCGGTGGCGCGCCTGCTGAAGGACGACGGAGGAAAGCGATGAGCTTCGCCTGCGGGGCGGCCCGATCCGACCATTGGGGCCTGGCGGCCAAGGCCTGCCTGGACGGGGTCGGGCTGGCGGTGGCCGGGGCCAATCTGGGCATCGTCTACGTCGCCGAACGCTTCGCCCCCGATCTGTCGTCGGTGCTGACCTTCCTGCGCGAGACCACCCGCATCAACGCCTGGGTCGGTGCGGCGGTGCCGGGCGTGGTGGCCGGCGACGCCGAGCTGCGCGGCGGCGATGCCATGGCGGTGATGGTCGGGCGCCTGCCCGAGGATTCCTTCCTGCCCTTCACAAATGCCGACCTGGCGGCCTTTTCGATCCGGATGGCGCCGTGGTTGAAGCGGCAAGGCGCGACTTTGGCGATGGTCCACGCCAACCCGCGCGAGGCGGCGTTGCCGGCTTCGCTGGTGGCTGCCGCCGACGGCATCGGCTTCTTGACCGGCGGCCTGGTCGGCGCCGCCGAGGAACGCGCCCAGGTGGCCGGCCAGGTGGTCGGCGGTGCGCTGTCGGGGCTGGTGCTGGGGACCAAGGTGCAGGCGGTGACCGGCCTGACCCAGGGCTGCGCGCCGCTGGGCGGCCAGCATCTGGTCACCGAGGCGTGGGACGCCGCCCTGATGAGCCTGGACGGCCGTCCGGCCATCGAGGTGCTGAAGGAAGAGGCCGGCGAGCTGATCGCCCGCGATCTCAAGCGTGCCGCCGGCTATATCCATGTGGCGCTGCCGGTGGCCGGCTCGGACCGGGGCGATTATCAGGTGCGTTCGCTGCTGGGGATCGACCCCCGCAATGGCTGGCTGGTGGTCGGCGACGAATTGCGCCTGGGCAGCCGGCTGATGTTCGTGCGCCGCGATCCGCAGACGGCGCGGGCCGACCTGGCCCGCATGCTGGCCGACGTCACCCGCCGCCTCGACGGGCGCCGGCCGCTGGCCGCCCATTACGTCACCTGCACCGGCCGCGGCGAGGCGATGTTCGGCGCCGCCGGCATCGAGGCGGCGATGGTGCAGCAGGCCCTGGGGCCGGACGTGCCGCTGATCGGCTATTTCGCCAATGGCGAGATTTCGGGCGAGCGGCTGTACGGCTATACCGGGGTGCTGACCGTGCTGGTCGGACCCTAGGGTCCAAACTCAATTAGGGCATGGAGTGCGCCGTGACGAATTTGCTTTCCTGGCAGGAAGACCGCGCCGCGCGATGCGGCGCATCGCGCAAGCGGTCTGACGCCCCGGGAGAGCAAATTCGTCCGGCCCGGAGGGTTGGGTTTCCAAGGGCGCCCTGGTTCGTTGTCGCCGCTCGGCGATGCGCCGCATCGCCATCGCGTCGCCGCCTGCCATTGCGCCCTTGGAAACCCAACGCACTCCATGCCCTAATTGAGTTTGGACCCTCGGGATGATCCGGCTGTTCGTGGCGCTCTCGCTGCCGGACGCATTGGCCGAGCGGCTGGCGGCTATGGCCGGCGGCATCCCCGAGGCGCGCTGGAGCGAGGCTCGCAACCTGCACATCACCCTGCGCTTCATCGGCGAGGTCGATGAGGCCCAGGCCGCCGACATCGATGCCGCCCTGCTGGGGGTGCGGGCCGCCGCCTTCCCGTTGGGACTGGAAGGCTTGGGCACGTTCGGCGGCCGGGTCGCCCACACCCTGTGGGCGGGGGTCGAGCGCGTGCCGGCCCTGTTCCATCTGCAGGAACGGGTCGAGGCGGCGATGGGCCGGGCCGGACTGGTGGCCGAGGGGCGCAAATACACCCCGCACGTCACCCTGGCCCGCTGCAAGGCGTCGCCGCCCGGGCGGGTGCAGGACTTCATTTCCCACCATTCGCCCTTCCGGGTCGCCCCCTTCGCCGTTGACCATTTCCACCTGTACCAAAGCCATCTGGGCCGCGGCGGACCCGATTATCGGCGCCTGGCCGATTACCCGCTCGATTCAAAATGATGGGGTCGGGGCGGTCGGTTGCGCCTCTGGCTTGTGGGGGCAGGCTGATTCGGCTAATTTGACCGCCATGGGAAACGCGCGCTCTATTCTTGTCGCCGGATGGATTGCTCTGCTGCTGGCCGGCTGCAGTGGGGCCTCGACCTCGCTGCCGCAGACCCAGGCGGGTGATCCCAGCGCGCCCATCGATTTCCAATTACTGACCGACATCCCGATCCCGTCGGGTGCGACCATGGACAACGACCGCTCGTTGATCCTGGGCGAGCGCGACCGCTGGACCGGGCGGGTGGTGATGAAGCTGTGGAAGCCCGGCCCCGAGGCCGCCGCCTTCTATCAGGTCCAGATGCCGCAATTCGGCTGGGAGCCGATCATGGCCGTCACCTCGGGCATTTCGGTGATGAGCTATGTGCGCGGCGACCGCGCCGCCACCGTGCAGGTCGAGCGCGGCTCGATGTGGGGATCGACGGTATCGGTGATCGTCGGCCATCGCTCGACCATGCTGCCGGCGGCATCCAACGCCGCGCCCCTGGCCGCGCCGGTGCTCGAGCCGGCCCCGCGCGCCGCCCCGGTCGAGCGGGTGCGCTCGGAGCCACTGGCCCCTAGGCGCTAGGTTTCCTCGCCTCGCGGTGCAGGACGTACAGTCCGCAGGCGACGATCAGCCCCGCCCCGGCCAGCATGCGCGGGTCGGGCACCTCGCCCCAGAACAGCCAGCCGAATGCCACCGCATAGACCATGTGCAGGTAATCGAACGGCGCCACCGTCGAAACCGGGGCCAGGCGCAGCGCCTGGGTGATCAATATCTGCCCCAGCCCCCCCAGCACGCCTACCGATGCCAGCAGCATGCCGTCTTGGAGGGTGGGCGTCACCCAATGCCACGGCAGGGCGAGGCCGCTGCCGACGGTGCAGGCGATGGTGAACCAGGCGACGATGGTGACCGGCCGCTCGGTGGTGCTCATCTGGCGGATCAGCACCATCACCACCGCATAAAGAAGGGTGCCGGCCAAGGCGGCGGTCAGCCCCAAGCCGGCGGCCGGCGGTGTCGCCCGGGTGATCAGCAAGATTCCCGCGAAGCCCAGGATCACCGCCGCCCAGCGCTTCGGCTCGACCACCTCGCCCAGGACCGGGACCGACAGGGCGGTCATCAGCAGCGGCGCGGCGAAGGCGATGGCGGTGACCTGGGCCAGCGGCAACGCGCCGAACGCCAGAAAAAAGGCGGTGATCGCGGCGATGCCGATGCTTGATCGCACCACATGGGCCCAGGGCCGGGCGGTGACCAGCGCCGTTCGTCCGGCCGCCCACAAAAGGGGCGCCAGCGGCAGGAAGGCGAAGGCGGCGCGGAAGAACAGCACCTCGACCACCGGATAATCGGCCATCAGCGCCTTGACCAGGGCGTCCATGACGGCAAACACCGAGGTCGCCGCCACCATGCAGCCGATTCCGGCCAGGGGATACCCGCGCCCACGCATGTCAGGCAAAGCCCCCCTTGAATTCAGCGCCCGTCTTTCCCATATGGGGTCTTCTCCTGATATTTTAGTGTTGCGGCGCAGTATTTGCGATGCAGCAATTTACGTCACAGATTTATCACCGGTTCTATGCTCTCTGATTACTCGACAAACCCGGTCGGACTCAGTGTATAGTGTGTCCAGGATCACCGCCGCAGGAAAGGGGACTCGCATGTTCAAGGCAGCCTGTTCGCCCGCCACGCCATCCGCCTCTCGGGGCGCCGGCACGGTGATGATCGGCAATCGTTCGCGCCGCTGTCACAGCGCCTATCTCGGCAATGCCGAACCCGATCTGCATGAACTGCTGGGTGACGAGGTGATGCGCCGCATGATGACCCGCGACGGCGTCGAGCCGGAAATGGTCCTGGCCCTGGTGGCTCATATGCAGGAAATGTCGGCCTAGAAGGGCCCGGGTCGTTAATCTTCGCTTTCCAGCGAGGCGACGTAGCGCAGGCCTTCCAGGGCGGTGCGGAACCACTCGCCGCGTCCGTCGTCGGGGCTGTAGACCAGCCAGGCCGGGCGGCGGAAATCCGGGGCGCCGGTCACCTCGAACAGGCGGCCGGCCGCCAGATACGACCGCACCGTGCGCATCGGGAAATAGCTGGTGCCGCCATGGGCCAGCACGTGCTGCAGCCCCAAGGCCCCCAAGCCCACCGACACCGCCGGCGTCTTGAGGTCGGGGAAGGCTTGGCCGTGGCCCTGGCGGAATTCCGGCCCCCAATCGACGAAGACGTAATCCTCGTCCCAATCCTCGACGGCGCGCGGCTTGGTCGACACCATCACCAGCCGTTCGTCCAGCAGCTTCTCGATATGCAGGCCGGGGCGGCTTTGCGGCGAATACATCACGCCGATATCCAGCATGCCTTCCGACAATTGCCGCATCAGCCCGTCGGACAGGCCGACCTCGGCCCTCAGCGCCACGTCGGGCAGCGCCGTGCGCATCCACGGAATCCATTGCACCAGCAGGCGGTCCCACAGCGAGAACTGGCCGCCGACATTCAGCACGGTGCGAAAGCCCGGCGGCAGGGCGATTTCCTGGCGGGCCTGTTCCCACACCCGGACCAGGCTGGCGGCATAGCGGCGAAATTGCAGGCCGGCGGCGGTCAGGCCGGTGCCGGTCTTCGAGCGGATGAACAGCGGGCGGCCCAGCTCGTCCTCGAGCGCCTTGATGCGCATCGAGACGGTCGACTGGGTGATATCAAGGCGTTCGGCGGCCTTGTTGAAATTGCCGGTTTCGACGATTTCCAGAAAGGTACGCGCCAGGTCGATGTTCATGGATGGGGCTCGGGGCAAGACGTCGGTGCGAATTTCCGCACCTGCGAAGACGGCGGAGTTCTACTCCCATTGCCAGCAAACATCAACAGCCCGAAAGAGGGTAATCGAAAAATCCGATGGGGTAGGCAGGCAAACGGGCGCCGACTCCCCCCTAGTGCACTGATCGATTCAGATGGTGCACCCACCATCTGAATCGATCAGTGCACAATTCGTTGATTTTGTGGGCCGATTCACCAGGCAGACGGTTCATGCAGATGAACCTTCTGCCTGGATCGGACCACGAGGGACTCGGCGCCCGATGTCATGCGCAGGAAAAACCCGAGAAAATACCGAAACGTCTTAGACGTTGGCGCGGGCCTTCACGTCGCCGCGGCTGCGGGCGACATATTCCTTCAACTGGCGCTCGATGGCGGCGAAGGCGCCCTTGAGGGCGGCATAGATGTCTTCGTGCTCGTCCGAGTCGCGCTTGACCACCAGTTCCGAGCCGGGAACGGTCAGGTCGATGCGGACATGGAAGGCGTCGCCCTTGTGGTGCAGGTTCGACGAGTTCTTGTGGTGCGATTCGATCGCCACCTTGCAGGTGGTGATGCGGTCGAACAAAAGCTCCAGTTTGCCCACCTTCTCGCGCACGCGGGTTTCCACCGCGTCGGAGTGGTCGATGCCGTGGAAGGTGATCTGGAGGGAATTCTGCATTTACGTCTCCTGCGTCTTCTTTTCCCCGCGCCGGAACGGCCGCTTTCCGCGGGCCTTGGGCCGCAGGGCCGCTATACATAACGATTCGATTGCCCCAGGGCAACCGGAACAGAGAGGGGTATCCATTTTTCCCCTTTTGAGGCGGGCTTGCAACCTTTCCAAAGCTGCCTCATATCAGGGGCCGCTCAACCCCTTTTTCAGAAAACGGGACCAAGGGATCATGGCTGAAGAAAAGCGTGAGTTTCAGGCCGAAGTGGCCAAGCTGTTGGAAATCGTCGTCCACTCGCTCTACTCCAACAAGGAGATCTTCCTGCGCGAACTGGTGTCCAACGCCTCGGACGCCTGCGACAAGCTGCGCTACGCCGCCCAGACCGAGCCGCACCTGACCGAGGGCGACGGCGAGTACAAGATCCGCCTGACCGTCGATACGGCCGCCGGTACCTTGACCATCGCCGATAACGGCATCGGCATGAATCGCGACGATCTGGTCGCCAACCTGGGCACCATCGCCAAGTCGGGCACCGCCGAGTTCATGAGCCGCCTGTCCGGCGACCAGTCGAAGGACATGGCGCTGATCGGCCAGTTCGGCGTCGGCTTCTATTCGGCCTTCATGGTGGCCGACAAAGTCCGCGTGGTCACCCGCAAGGCCGGCGAGCAGCACGGCTGGGCGTGGGAATCCGACGGCAAGGGCAGCTTCACCATCGCGCCGTTCGAAGGGGCCGCGCGCGGTGCGGCCATCACCCTGACCATGCGCGACGATGCCAAGGAATTCCTGGAAGGCCACCGCCTGACCTCGATCATCAAGCGCTATTCCGACCATATCGCCATTCCGGTGATCCTGGCCGAGGGCGATGGCGGGGGCGAGGGGGACAAGACCATCAATTCCGCCTCGGCGCTGTGGACCCGCTCGAAGTCGGAGATTTCGGCCGAGCAATACAAGGAATTCTATCACCACGTCGCCCACGCCTTCGACGAGCCGTTCCTGACCATCCATTACAAGGCCGAAGGCGCCATCGAATATACCGGCCTGCTGTTCGTTCCTGGGTCGAAACCATTCGACCTGTTCAGCCCGGAACGCAAGAACCACCTGAAGCTTTACGTGAAGCGGGTGTTCATCACCGACCAGGCCGAAGGGCTGCTGCCGCCGTATCTGCGCTTCCTGAGGGGCATCGTCGACAGCCAGGACCTGCCGCTGAACGTCAGCCGCGAGATGCTGCAGCACAATCCGGTGCTGGCCAAGATCAAGACCGGCCTGGTCAAACGGGTGCTGTCCGAGCTGAAGAAGAAGGCCGAGGACGATCAGGCGGCCTATCTGACCTTCTGGGAAGAGTTCGGCCCGGTCCTGAAGGAAGGCATCTACGAGGATTTCGAGCGCAAGGCCGAAATCCTGGCGCTGTCGCGCTTCCGCTCGACCGCCACCGACGGCTGGACCTCGCTGGCCGAGGCGGTGGCCCGCATGAAGGACGGCCAAGAGGCGCTGTACTTCGCCACCGGTGATTCGGTGGAATCCCTGAAGAAGAGCCCGCAGCTGGAAGGCTTCCTGGCCAAGGGCATCGAGGTGCTGCTGCTGACCGACCCGATCGACGAATTCTGGGTGCCGGCGGTGGGCGAGTTCGAGGGCAAGGCCTTGAAGGCGGTGACCGAGGGCGGCCTGGACCTGGGCAAGATCAAGGGCTGCGACAAGGCCGAGGAGGATCGGCCGGCCCCGGCCGATTCCGGCGATCTCGACCTGTTGATCGCCGGGCTGAAGCTGGCCTTGGGCGACGCGGTCAAGGACGTCAAGGCATCGGAGCGCCTGACCAGCTCGGCGGTGTGCCTGGTGATCGAGGAAGGCCAGATGAGCATGCATCTGGAAAAGCTGCTGAAGGCCCATCGCCAGCTGGATCGCGAACAGCCGCGCGTGCTCGAGATCAATCCGCGTCACCCGCTGATCAAGTCGCTGGCCGCCGCCATCAAGGCCAAGGGCCGCGAAGGCATCGACGACCAGGCCTGGCTGCTGTACGACCAGGCCCGCATCGTCGAGGGCGAGGCCCCGACCGACCCGGTCGCCTTCGCCCGCCGCCTGGCCCAGGTGATGGAACACGGCTTGGCTTAGAGCGGCGCGCCTTTAATCTGGTTCATTCCTTCTGCCGTCACCCCTGGACTTGATCCGGGGGGCCAGGGACAGCCGTGGTTCAAGCCCGGCAATGACGATCAAGAAATGCTGATCCAGATTTTATGCTAGGGGCTCTCCATGACGAGCGGCCTGCCTGAGTCAGACCCCACTCGGGCGCATAGGAATTCCGGCGCCTCCTCCCCAAACTTCGGGGCAGCAGAAATTTAAGACACAGATGAACACAGATAAACACAGATGAAATTATATGCTTTTCCTTTCATCTGTGTCCCGCGAAGCGGGTATCTGTGTTCATCTGTGTCTGCACTCCCGCCATCTCCGACTAGATGGTTGAGCCTTTAATCTTCCATGGACTCGATCCGGGGGGCCATGCTGCCGGAGGCAGCTTCGCCACCATGGATTGCCGGGTCAACCCCACTTCTGTCCGGTTCAATCTGAGGTGTCGCGGCGCAAACCCTTGTGGCCCGCGCTTTTCAAAGCCTCGAGCCCGGAAGAAACGCGGCGCCATCGCCCCACACTCCGTCATGCCCGTGCTTGACACGGGCATCCCCGTGGCGCCGAACAAAATCGAATGGAAACATCGCCTTATGCGGATGCGCGTGGATGGCCGGGTCAAGCCCACTTCTGTCCGGTTTAAATTTTGGCGTCCCGCCGTAAACGCTTGTGGCGCGGGCCTTTCAGAGCCTCGAGCCCGAAATGGACGCGAGTCGTCGCCCCACACTCCGTCATGCCCGTGCTTGACACGGGCATCCATGTGGCGCCGAACAAAATCGAGTGGAAACAGCGCGTTATGCGGATGCGCGTGGATGGCCGGGTCAAGCCCGGCCATGACGACGAGGGCTGTGGATGGTACCGCGAAAATTAAACCGGAAAGCCGTGGATCAAGTCCGGGGGTGACGGCAGAGGGTATGAACCAGATTAAAGGCTCGATGGTCTAATCCTTCAACAGCTCCAGCACCGTCGCCACCTTGTCTTCGGGCAAGGTGGCGATTTTCTCGGCCAGGCGGTTGGCCAGTTCGGTGCGGGCCGGCGACAGGCCGGCGGTGTCGATGGTGACGCGCGGGTGCGACAGTTCGGCGAGGCGTTTCAATTCCTCCGCCTCGTCCCAGATGCAGCCCAGCAGGCCGGCGATCTGCATGATCAGGCCGGGCGCCGGCCGGCCGCGATGGCCGTGTTCCAGGGCCGACAGATAGGGCGCCGACACGCCCAGTTGCGCCGCCATCTCCTTCAATTGCAGGCCTTTGGCCTGGCGCAGCCGGCGCACCCGTTCACCAAAGGGTGTCATCGCCGCCGCCGGATCAGGACGTAAAGGGCGCCATCGCCGCCGTCCTTCTGGCGGGCCTGAGCGATGCCGATGATGCGTTCGCGCAAGGGCGCCTGGTTCAACCAGCGCGGAACCTCGCGCCGCAGTACGCCGGGGCCGGTGCGGCCGCCCTTGCCGGTGATCACCAGCACGCAGCGCTTGCCGGATTCCCACGCCCGGGTGACGAAGGCGGCCAGGTGGGCATGGGCGGAATCCTGGGTCATGCCGTGCAGGTCCAGGCGGCCCTCGATCTCCATCTCGCCCTTCTTCATGCGATCGGCGCTCCGCCGGTCCAATCCGGCCGGCGCCTGGGCCGGGCTGAGCGGGGCCAGGACGGTCTTGGCCTTGACCGGCGGGGCGGCGGTGGGGCGAAAGGATGGCGGCGGCGGGGGCGCAGCCGGCTCGGCCGCGGCCGTGGCGGAATCCTCGATCACCACCGCCTCGCGGCCGGGCAGCGGGGCGACGTCGCGGGTGACGGCGTGCCAGATGCGGGCCTCGTCGGGGGTGACGGCGCGGCGGCGCGGCCGGTGGGCGGCGCCCTGGCCGGTCATGGCGGCAGGATCTCGGGTTCGGGGTCGCCCTCGGGCACTTCGGGCGGGGCCGGATGGGCGAAATCATAAAGGGTGCGGCGCACGAACTTGCGCCAGTCGCCGCGCGGGGCATAGCACGGCGGCTCGGCGCCGCCGCGAAACAGGATGGCCATGCCGCCCATGGTCCAGATCTGGTTCCAGTGGGCGGCGCTTTGCAGCACATAGAGGGTGGTGCGCGCGCGGATGCGCCAGGCGATGAAATATTTGATCCCCAACAGGTGGATCAGCGCCCCGATGGTCATGGCGACGATGCCGATGGCAACGCCGGTGGCCAGCAAGATCGCCAGCGCCAGCAGCATCAGAGCCATCAGCGGCACGATGTGGTCCCACGAATTGTGGACGGGCGAGCCCTGGAAATCCAGCATGCGCTGGTCGGTATAGATCTCGACCTGGCGGGTCAGCACGGCGGCGCGCAGCCGTTCATGCAGATCGGCTTCTTCCTGGGCCTTCTTCGCCCGCCATGCGGCCATCAATTCGCTCATGCGCCGAGGATGCGTCGGGAACGCGCGGCGCGCAAGTCCTTCACGACACCGCCAGCGGCAGCGTCACCGAGAAGGTCGAGCCGCGGCCCTCGACCGACTCGATGGCCAGATGGCCGCGATGGCGGTTGACGATGTGCTTGACGATGGCCAGGCCCAGCCCGGTGCCGCCCAGGGCCCGCGACCTGGCCCCATCGACCCGGTAGAAACGCTCGGTCAGGCGCGGCAGATGCTCGCGCCCGATGCCCTCGCCCTGGTCCTCGACCGCCAGCACCACCGCCGGGCCCGTCCGCAGCGCGGCCGGCGCCTGGTCGGGCACCCGGTCGGCCGGGCCCAGGGTGACGGTCACGGTGCCGCCCGGCCGGCCGTACTTGACGGCGTTGTCCAACAGGTTCTGCACCACCTGGGCCAACTGGTCGGCCTGGCCGCGCACCGGGCAGGATTCTTGGGCCAGATTGACCAGGATGCGGGCGTTCTTGGCCTGGGCCAGCGGCGCCAGGGCGTCGGCGCCGCCCTGGACGATGCGGGCCAGATCGACCACCGTCGCCGGCACCGTGTGCTCGTCGGCCTCGATGCGCGACAGGCTGAGAAGATCGTCGATCAGCCGGGCCATGCGCGAGCCCTGCTCGTGCATGATGGCCAGGAAGCGTTCGTGGGCCTCGGCATCGTCCTTGGCCGGCCCGCGAAGCGTGTCGATGAAGCCCAGCAGGGTCGCCAGCGGCGTGCGCAATTCGTGGCTGGCATTGGCGACGAAATCGGCGCGCATGCGCTCCATCCGCTTGATGGTGGTCAGATCGGTCAAGGTCATCACCGCCACCGCCGGGCTGGCCGGCGACCGCCCCAGCGGGTCGATGCGGAAGCGGAACGACTGTTCCAGCGGCACCACCAGATCGAACGAGCCGCCTTCGGCCGGGCCGCCGGCCAGCACCTTGTCGGCGGCGTCCAGCACCTGGGGGGTGCGCAGCACGGCGGCGAGGTCGCGGCCCGACAGGTCGCGGCCGAACAGGGCCAGGGCCTGGGCGTTGACGCGCACCACCCTGCGTTCTTCGTCCAACAGGACCAGGGCGTCGGGCAGCAACTCGAACAGATTGTCGTTCCAGCGGGCCAGGGCCGCCAGTTCGCCTTGGCGGTCCTGCCAGGCCCGGCGCAATTGGGCCACCGACGAGGCGATCTCCTCGGCGGCGCTTTCCGGGGTCAGGTCGGGGGCCGGCGCCTCGCCGCCGGCGGCCAGGTTGCGCGCCCACAAGGACAGCCGGGCGGCGTCGCGCAAGGTCCTTCGGATCATCAGGGCGACCACAGCGACGGCGCACAGCCACAGGCCGCCGGCCACCAGCACGTGCAGGCCCTGCACCATCACCATCAAGGCCAGGATGGCGGCGGCCGGCATGGTCAGCACGACGGCCCGGCGCAACAGGCGGGGGGTGGCGAAGGCGGGTGCGCTCATGGAAATCTCTGGTTCCGGTGGACAGGCCAGTTTAGCCGGCCAAACCCCGTCTGTCCCATGACGGCTTGGTGAAGACCGTCAGCGGCCGATGGCGTCATAGCAGGCCAGCACCGCCATGTTGACGATGTCGTTGGCCGAGGCGTCCATCGAACTGATCTGGATCGGCCGCGCGAGGCCGGTCAGGATCGGCCCGATCACCGTGCCGCCGCCCAGCTTCTGCACCAGCTTCGACGAGATGTTGGCCGAATGCAGGCCGGGCATGACCAGCACGTTGGCCGGCCCCTTCAGGCGGCAGAACGGGAAATGCGACAGCAATTCCGGGTCCAGGGCGACATCGGCGCCCATTTCGCCGTCATATTCGAAGTCGGCGCCGCGACGGTCCAGGATCTCGACCGCCTGGCGCACCCGGCCGGTCGGATGGCTGGCCGGATTGCCGAAGGTCGAGAACGACAAAAGTGCGACGCGCGGCTCATAGCCCAGCTTGCGCACCTTGGCCGCCGCCTGGGTGGCGATGTCGGCGATCTGCTCGGCGGTGGGGGTCTCGTGGACGGTGGTGTCGGCCATGAATACGGTGCGCCCGCGCGCCACCACCATGTTCAGCCCCATCAGCACCTCGCCTTCGGCCGGGTCGATCACCCGCTTGATGTCGTCGAAGGCCTGCCAGTAATTGCGGGTGATGCCGGTGATCATGGCATGGGCGTCGCCCTCGGCCACCATCAGGGCGCCAAAGACGTTGCGTTCCTGGTTGACCAGGCGCTGGACGTCGCGCAGCAGGTGCCCCTTGCGCTGCAGGCGGCGGTAAAGCACGTCGATGTAATGCTCGCGCCGGGGCGAGATGCGGGCGTTGACGATCTCCAGGTCGTCGGCCGCCGGCAGCCCGATGCGCTTCATGGTCTCGGCGATCTTGTCCTCGCGGCCCAACAGGACCGGGGTGCCGTAGCCGGCATTGCGGAAGGCCAGGGCGGCGCGGATCGACTTTTCCTCCTCGCCCTCGGCGAACACCATGCGGCAGGGGTTGGCGCGCACCTTCTCGGCGATCACCTGCAGGCTGGCCGCCGTCGGGTCCAGCCGGGCCGACAATTGCTTGCGATAGGCCTCGACATCGACGATCGGCTTCCTGGCCACGCCCGAGGCCATCGCCGCTTCGGCCACCGCCAGCGGGATGGCGGCGATCAGGCGAGGGTCGAAGGGCACCGGGATGATATATTCGGGTCCGTAACGAAGCCGGCGGCCGGCATAGGCGGCATCGACCTCGTCGGGAACGTCTTCCCGGGCCAGCCGGGCGATGGCCCGGGCGGCGGCGATCTTCATGGCCTCGTTGATGGTCCTGGCCCGCACATCCAGGGCGCCGCGGAAGATATAGGGAAATCCCAGCACATTGTTGATCTGGTTGGGGTAATCCGACCGCCCGGTGGCGACGATGGCGTCCGAGCGGACCGCTTTCACCTCTTCCGGGGTGATCTCGGGGTCGGGATTGGCCATGGCGAAGATGATCGGCCGCGGCGCCATGTCGGCGATCATTTCGGGTGTGACGGCACCCTTGACCGACAATCCCATGAACACGTCGGCGCCCTTCATCGCCTCGGTCAGGGTGCGGGCCCGGGTCGGCACCGCATGGGCCGACTTCCACTGGTTCATGCCCTCGGTGCGGCCCTGCCAGATCACGCCCTTGGTGTCGCACAAGGTGACGTTCTCGTGGCGCACGCCGACCGCCTTGATCAGCTCGACGCAGGCGATGGCCGCGGCGCCGGCGCCGTTGACCACCACCTTGACCTCATCCAGCGTGCGTCCGGTCAGGTCCAGGGCGTTCATCAGGCCGGCGGCGGCGATGATGGCGGTGCCGTGCTGGTCGTCGTGGAAGACGGGGATGTCCATCATCTCGCGCAGGCGGCTTTCGATGATGAAGCATTCCGGCGCCTTGATGTCCTCCAGGTTGATGCCGCCGAAGGTCGGTCCCAGGAAGCGGACGCAATTGATGAATTCCTCGACGTCCTTGGTGTCGACTTCCAGGTCGATGGCATCGACGTCGGCGAAGCGCTTGAACAGCACCGCCTTGCCTTCCATCACCGGCTTGCCGGCCAGGGCGCCCAGGTCGCCCAGACCCAGCACGGCGGTTCCGTTGGAAATGACCGCCACCAGATTGCCCTTGGCGGTGTAGTCATAGGCCAGCGACGGGTCGCGCGCGATGTGCAGACAGGGGAACGCCACCCCGGGGGAATAGGCCAGCGACAGGTCGCGCTGGGTGGTCATCGGCTTGGTGGGGGTGACCTCGATCTTGCCGGGCCGCCCCGAGGCGTGCATCAACAGCGCCTCGCGTTCCAGATCACTCATGGCCTATCCTTTGCGGTGGACGGTGTGCAGGTTGGCCGCGCCGACGCCGTCCAGGGCGCGCTTGGCCTTTTCCTCTTCCAATTGGTCGGCGACCAGAACCCACAAGATGATGCTGCCCGCTTCCAGGGCGCGGGCGAAATCGGCCGAATCGGGCACGGCGGAAATCTCGTCCAGGAATTCCTTGGCGGCGACGCCGCCGACGCCCGCCGCGACCAGTGCCGCCAGCGCGGCCCCGACGGGACCTGCGGCCAGGGCGATCAGGCCGGCGGCCACCAGCGGGCCTTCGTACTTGATCTCGCCGGCCAACGCGACCAGCGCCTCGCGCCAGGGCTTGGATTGGTGGCCCTGCACCAGTTCCAGGGAATCGTGCGACGACAGCACCGACAGCGCCCCGCGGGAGAACCCGGCCTGCAGCAGGGCGGCGACCGCCGCCTCGAAGGATTCGCGGCTGGCGAAGGTACCGACGACTTCGCGGGCGGTGGGGGCGTGGGTGTCGTTGGCTTCCATGGCGGGCGTCCTGTTCTTGTCGTTCGTCAAAGGCCATTGTGCGCCAACCGGCAGCCCCTGCAAAGGGGCGGCTTGCAGCTTCGGCTGGTCGTGCTACGGTGCGGCCCAGCTTTCCGTTTCGCTGAAGGACCGACCCCGTGACCGCTTCGCCCGAGGCCGCCGAGCTGACCCCGATGATGGCCCAATACCTGGCCATCAAGCGGGCCAATCCCGATTGCCTGCTGTTCTATCGCATGGGCGATTTCTATGAATTGTTCTTCGAGGATGCAGGCCTTGCGGCGGCCGCGCTGGACATCGCGCTGACCAAGCGCGGCAAGCATCTGGGCGAGGACATCCCGATGTGCGGGGTGCCTGTGCGGTCCTACGAGATGTATCTGTCGCGGCTGGTCCGCGCCGGCTTTCGCGTCGCCATCTGCGAGCAGACCGAGGACCCGGCCGAAGCCAAGAAGCGCGGCTCGAAGTCGGTGGTGGCGCGCGACGTCATCCGCCTGGTCACCGCCGGCACCCTGACCGAGGACAATCTGCTGGATGCCCGTGCCCATAATTACCTGGCGGCGGTGGCCCAGGCGCAGGGGCAGATGGGCCTGGCCTGGGTCGATGTCTCGACCGGCGAATTGACGGTGCAGGCCCTGGATTGCGGCCGTCTGGGCGCTGGTCTGGCCCGGCTGTCCCCCGGCGAGCTGCTGGTGCCCGACCGCCTGTTGACCGAAACCGCGCTGGCCGATGTCTGGAGCGACTGGAAAGCGGTGATGACACCGCTGCCGTCGGTTCGTTTCGATTCCGAAAATGCCCGCCGCCGGCTGGAAGCCCTGTATGGGGTCGGGGCTCTGGACGGGTTCGGCGCCTTCAACCGGGCCGAGCTGGCCGCCGCCGGCGCCCTGGTCGATTATGTCGAACTGACCCAGAAGGGCAAATTGCCGCTGCTGGCCCATCCCAAGCGCCTGGCCGAGGGCGCGGTGATGGACATCGACGCCGCCACCCGGCGCAATCTGGAACTGGCTTCGACCTTGACCGGCGAGCGCAAGGGCTCGCTGTTGGCCACCATCGACCGCACGGTGACCGGGGCCGGCGCTCGGCTGTTGGCCGCCCGCCTGGCGGCGCCGCTGACCGACCCGGCGGCGATCGAGCGGCGCCTGGACGCGGTGGCCTTTTTCGTCGACCAGGCCCAGGTCCGCGAGACCCTGCGCCACGACCTCAAGCGCTGCCCCGACATCGAACGCGCGCTGTCGCGGCTGTCGCTGGGCCGCGGCGGCCCGCGCGACCTGGCCGCCATCCGGGACGCCCTGGGCCAGATCCCGACCCTGCGGGCCGGCCTGGCCGCCAACGGCATCGATTCCCTGGCCCCGGCCTTGGCCGAGGCCGCCCATGCCCTGGGCGAGCATTCGGCCCTGGTCGATCAGCTGACCCGCGCCCTGGCCGACGAGCTGCCGCTGGCCGCCAAGGATGGCGGCTTCATCCGCCCCGATTATCACCCCGGCCTTGACGAACTGGCGGTGCTGCGCAAGGAAGGCTTTGGCCTTCTGGCCCGGCTGGAGCGTCGTTACGCTGACGAAACTGGTGTGTCGGCGCTGAAGATCCGCCACAACAACATCATCGGCCACCATATCGAGGTGCCGTCCAAGCAGGCCGACAAGCTGGACGAGCGCTTCATCCACCGCCAGACCATGGCCAATGGGGCGCGCTACACCACCACCGAGTTGATCGAACTGGCCGGCAAGATTTCCAGCGCCGCCGACCGCATGCTGGCCCTGGAAGGCGAGGTGTTCGGCCAGTTGGTGACGTCGGTGCTGGAGCGGTCCGACCTGATCGCCCAGGCGGCGCGCGGCCTGGCCGAGCTGGACGTCGCCGCCGCCCTGGGCGAACTGGCCGCCCTGGGCAATTGGTGCCGGCCGGTGGTCGATGACAGCCTGGCCTTCCATATCGAGGCCGGGCGCCACCCGGTGGTCGAGGCGGCGCTGGCCGCCACCCATTCCGGCGCCTTCGTCGCCAATGATTGCGACCTGTCCGACGGCCATCGCCTGTGGCTGGTCACCGGCCCCAACATGGCCGGTAAATCGACCTTCCTGCGCCAGAACGCCCTGATGGCGATCCTGGCCCAGATGGGCGCCTTCGTGCCGGCGGCCAGCGCCCATATCGGCATCGTCGATCGCCTGTTCTCGCGGGTCGGCGCCGCCGACGATCTGGCGCGCGGGCGATCCACCTTCATGGTCGAAATGGTCGAGACGGCGGCCATCTTGAACCAGTCCGGCCCGCGCGCCCTGGTGATCCTGGACGAGATCGGGCGCGGCACCGCCACCTTCGACGGCCTGTCCATCGCCTGGGCGGTGGTCGAGGGCCTGCATGAAAGCAATCGCTGCCGCGCCCTGTTCGCCACCCATTACCACGAACTGACCCGGCTGGCGGCCCGGTTGCCGCAATTGTCCTGTCACCAGATGCGGGTCAAGGAATGGCAGGGCGACGTGGTGTTCCTGCACGAGGTGGCCTCTGGTGCCGCCGACCGTTCCTACGGCATCCATGTCGCCCGCCTGGCCGGCCTGCCGGCCGCCGTGGTCGCCCGCGCCGAGCAGGTCTTGAGCGCGCTGGAAAAGGGCGAGCAGGGCGGCGCCGTCGCCCGCCTGGCCGAAGACCTGCCGCTGTTCGCCGCTCTGGCCAAGCCGAAGCCGGCGGACGTGGCCGCCACCGGCCCGTCGCCGCTGGCGGCCCGGTTGGCGGCGATCAATGCCGACGAACTGACGCCGCGTCAGGCGCTCGACCTGATCTACGAGCTGAAGGGCCTGGCCGAGCGATGAGCGTGCTGGTCAATATCGGCCTGCTGGCCATCGAAATCGGCCTGCCGCTGGCCCTGGTGTGGTGGCTGGTGCGCCGGCTGGGAAAGCTCAGCGAATAGGCAGCGCTGCCCAAGCTTCAAGCAATTCCAAAACGAGTGGAAAGCCAGGGAAATCAAGGCCTATAATCCGCCTTCCCGTCGCCCAAGTCCGGTACCCCTTTCCATGAGCAAGATCGTCCGCCAACGCGCCATCGTCGACCGCCGCGCCCTGATCGGTCGCCTGAACGAATTGGCGGCATCCGACCTGTCCAAGGTCAAGCGGCGTTCCAAGGTGCTGGAAATCTTCAAGGAAGTGCTGAATGCCGGCCGGGCCGAGGTGCGGACCCGCTTCGACACGCATGGCGACGGCACCCAGACGGTGCGCGAGAATTGCTTCCTGATCGACCAACTGATCCGGGTCATCCACGATTTCGCCGCCGCCCACGAATTTCCCCATTCGATCCGCACCACCGGCGAAGCGATGAGCCTGGTGGCCGTCGGCGGCTATGGCCGGGGCGAGCTGTCGCCGCAATCCGACATCGACCTGCTGTTCCTGACCCCCTACAAGCGCACCCCCTGGCACGAACAGATCGTCGAATACATCCTGTACATGCTGTGGGACATGGGCCTGAAGGTCGGGCAAAGCACCCGCTCGGCCGATGAATGCGTGCGGCTGGCCAAGGGCGACCTGACCATCCGCACCGCCTTGCTGGAAATGCGCTGGATCTGGGGTGATCAGCCGCTTTTCAAGGAATTGAAGGCTCGTTACGCGGCCGATGTCATTTCCGGCAGCGGCGAGGAATTCGTCGAAAGCAAGCTGGCCGAGCGTGACAGCCGCCACGAGCAGATGGGCGACACCCGTTATGTGCTGGAACCCAACGTCAAGGAAGGCAAGGGGGGGCTGCGCGATCTCCACACCCTTTACTGGCTGGCCAAGTATCTCTATCGCGTCGGCGACGTCGCCGAACTGGCCGAGACCGGGGTGATCTCGAAGGATGCCTGGCGCCGCTTCGCCAAGGCCCAGGGCTTCCTGTGGACGGTGCGCTGCCACCTGCATTACCTGACCGGCCGGGCCGAGGATCGCCTGACCTTCGACGTCCAGCCGGAAATCGCCCAGCGCATGAATTACGCCGACCGCGCGGGCAGCCGCGGCGTCGAGCGCTTCATGAAGCACTTCTTCCTGGTCGCCAAGGATGTCGGCGACCTGACCCGGCTGTTCTGCGCCCTGGCCGAGGAACAGCAAAAAAGAAAGCCGAAGATCCGTCTGGGCCAATTGCTGTTCCTGAAGCGGGCCAACATTGCCGGCTTCAAGCTGGACGGCGACCGGCTGACGGTGGTGGCCGACGATCAGTTCGCCACCGAACCGGTGGCGATGATCCGCCTGTTCCACACCGCGCTGGAGCATGGAGTCGACATCCATCCCAAGGCGCTGGATCTGGTCCATCGCAATTTGAAGCGCATCGATGCCGGATTGCGGGCCGACCCGGAAGCCAACCGCCTGTTCATGTCGATCCTGACCAGCCGCAAGAACCCCGAGGTGGCGCTGCGGCTGATGAACGAATCCGGCGTTCTGGGCAAGTTCATCCCCGATTTCGGCCGGGTGGTCGCCCAGATGCAGTACGACATGTACCATGTCTACACCGTCGACGAGCACACGGTGCAGGCCATCGGCATCCTGCACGCCATCGAACGCGGCGAGCTGGTCGAGGAGGTGCCGGCCTCGTCCGAGGTGATCCACAAGATCGCCTCACGCGATGCGCTGTATCTGTCGGTGCTGCTGCACGACATCGCCAAGGGCCGAAACGGCGACCATTCGGTGCTGGGCGCCGACGTGGCCTTGAAGCTGGGGCCGCGCTTCGGACTGTCGGACGAGGAAACCGAGACGGTGGCCTGGCTGGTGCGCGAGCACCTGACCATGAGCCGCATCGCCTTCAAGCGCGACATCGACGACCCCAAGACCATCGCCGACTTCGTCGCCAAGGTGCAAAGCCCGGAACGGCTGCGCCTGCTGCTATGCCTGACCGTGGCCGACATCCGCGCCGTCGGTCCGACGGTGTGGAACGGCTGGAAGGGCGGCTTGCTGCGCGAGCTGTTCCACCGCGCCCAGGACATGATGCTGGGCGGTCTGGCCGAGGCCCGCGAGTACCGGGTTCAGGCGGCCCACCGGACGGTGACCGCCGAATTGACCAAGCAGGGCTGGACCCCGCCCGACATCGAGGCCCATCTGGCGCGCGGCTATCCCACCTATTGGACCAGCTTCGACACCGCCACCCATCTTCGCCATGCCCGCCTGGTGCGCGAGGCCGAAGCCACCAAGGCGCCGCTGACCGTCGATTCCCGGGTCGATGCATTCCGTTCCGTGACCGAAATTACCGTCTATACCAGCGACCATCCCGGTCTGTTCTCGCAGATTGCCGGCGCCATGGCGGTGTCGGGGGCCAATATCGTCGATGCCAAGATCGTGACCATGGCCAACGGCATGGCGCTGGACACCTTCTGGATTCAGGATTCCGAAGGCGGGCCGTTCAACAATCCGGCCAAGCTGGCCAAATTGTCGGCGGCGGTCGAGCAGGTGTTGTCGGGCCGCATGCGGCTTGACCGCGAACTGGCCGCCCGCAAGGGCAAGCTGCCGACCCGGACGGCGGTGTTCAAGGTGCCGCCGCGGGTGATGACCGACAATTCGGCCTCGTCCAATTTCACCCTGATCGAGGTCAATGGCCGCGACCGCCCCGGCCTGTTGTACGATTTGACGGCGGCGATGACCCAACTGGGCCTGCAGATCGCCTCGGCCCACATCTCGACCTATGGCGAGCGGGTGGTCGACGTGTTCTACGTCAAGGACGTGTTCGGCCTGAAGGTCGAGCATGGCCGCAAGCTGGACCAGATGCGCGACACCTTGCTGAAGGCATTGGAAGACCCGGCCAGCCGCGAGGCGGCGCAATAGAAGGCGGGGGAAAGTCCCTCGGCTTCGCCTCGGTGTACTTTTCCCCGGTGATTTATAAGGAGAAAAATAGGCTTGGGGCGGCCCTGCGCCTATTTTACACGTCTTGCCGCCACTTGGTCGCGAGCCTTTGCTCGCCACCAAGTGGGAACCAACTGAAACCCGCGCGGAAAGCTTGCTTGAGCACGGGTTTGCCACGCCCGAATCGGGGAAAAGTACACCGAGCGAAGCGAGGGACTTTCCCCCGCCTAAAGGGACTTTTCCCCGCCTAATCCATCATGGCGATGCGCGGGCTGCGGCTGCGCGGCAGGATCACCCAATAGCGCCCGGCGCTTTTCATGCGGCCGGCCTTTTCAAAGGCGCCCTCGCCGGGTCCCCAGAAGAAATCGCCGCGAATCGGCCCCTTGATGGCGCCGCCGGTGTCTTGCGCCATCACCAGCCGGCGCAACGCCCGTCCCGACGGCTCGACGGTGTCGAGGAAGATCGGCACGCCCAGCGGGATGAAACGCGGATCGACCGCCAGCGAGCGTTCCGGCGTCAGCGCCACCCCTTCCGAGCCGACCGGCCCATCACCGTCCTGCAGGCGATAGAACACATAACGCGGATTTTCCGCCATCAACGCCTTGGCCTTGCTCGGATTGGCCTTCAGCCAGGCGCGGATCGACGGCATCGACACGTCGTCCAGCAGGCCGCGGTCGCGCATCAGGCGGCCGATGCCGACGAATTTGTGGCCATTGGTCCCCGCCACCCCCAGGCGCAGGACCGTGCCGTCCTCCAGCCGCAAGCGTCCCGATCCCTGGATATGCAGGATGTGGGCATCGACGGCATCGTCCAGCCAGGCGATCACCGGGGCCAGGTTGCCCAAGGCGCCGGCCTCGATCTCGGCCCGGGTCGGATAGGGCACCAGCTGGCCGCCGACCACCCGCCCGATCTGATCGCCCTTGACCACCAGATCCTTGGGCTTGCCGTAGAGCGGTACGCTGAAGCGGGCCGAGCGGGTGCGCGACGCAGGCAGCTCCGGCTCGAAATAGCCGGTGAACAGGCCCTCGGCCGAGCCGTTGTTGGTGACCAGATAGGGGGCGAACCAGCCCTCGAAGAAGGTGCGCGCCGTCTCGTGATCGTGGGCCGGCAGCCGGCGGGCGGCGGCACAAGGGCCGTGCCAGTCGGCGGCGGTGCCGCCCATGCCGTCGGCGCCGATGGACTTTTCCGGCGGCTGGCGCATCAGGCGGTCACACGTACGGGTCAGCGCCGGCAGCGCCTGGGCCAGCGCATCCTCGCGCCAGCCGGGCAGTTCGTCGAAGCGGGCGGGGATCAGCCCCAGCCGGTCGGGGCCGGGAGCCGGACCGGGGGCCGGCGGCAAAGGCGGCGGGGTGCGGACCGGTTGCGGGGCGCAGCCCGCCAGGGCCAGCGCCACAACCGCCCAGGCCAGGCCCCGGCGCAGGCTCACCGCGCCTCGTCCTCGGGCGAACGGGTCGCTGCCAGCTGCCAATTGGGGTCCTTCGACCGGGTGTCGCGGCGGAAGGTCCATTCGTCGGTGACGTCGGTCATCCGCTGCGGATCACCATCGATCACCTTGCCGGCGCCATCCTTCAGCACGTTGATCTGCTCGGACACGAAACGCACGGTCACCGCCGCGACCGAACCGTCCAGCCGAACCTCGACCGGTTCGACCTTGCGGATGCCCATCAATTCGGTGGTCAGGGTCTGGCCGGCGCGGTCGCGCTCGTCGATGGCGGCGGCGAAGGACTGGAAAACGGCGTCGGCCAGCAACGGCCGCAAACCCTGCTTGTCGCCGGCGGCAAAGGCCTCGACGATCATTTCGAATGCGGCACGGGCCCCCAGCAGGAAAGTGTCCAGCGAAAAGGACGGATCGACGCCGCGGATGGCGGCGATTCCGGGCGCCAGCGGGCCTTCCGGCAGCGGCTCGGTGGCGGGCTTGCGGGCCCGGGCCAGGTCGATCACGTTGTCGGGTGCGGTCTCGACCGGGGCCTGCCAGTCACGCGGCGGCTCGCGCTCGGTGCCGGTGCGCCGGCCCAGCACGCTGCGCAGGCGCAACACCAGGAATACCGCCACGACGGCGAAAAAGATGATATCAATCGCTTGAAAGCCGTCAGTCATGGGATCCGCGTCTCGTCAATGCTGGACCCTAGATAAGCCGGGGAAGGGCAAAGAGCAAGCATGGCTTGGCTGTTGATTTTGGCCGTGATCGCCGTTCCGGTGATCGAGATCACCTTGTTCGTCCAGGCGGTCGACCTGATCGGCGGCGTTGCGACCATTCTGCTGGCGCTGGGCGCAGGCATCGCCGGCCTGGCGTTGGTGCGGGCGCAAGGCCTGATCACCCTGAGCCGGGTGCACGATCAGCTGGGGCAGGGCCAGATGCCGGTGGCGGAATTGTTCGACGGCCTGTGCCTGTCGCTGGCCGGCGGCTTGCTGGTGCTGCCGGGCTTCTTAAGCGACATGCTGGCCATCTTGCTGATCTTGGCGCCGGTGCGCGCCCTGATCCGGCTGTGGCTGGCCAAGCGGCTGGTGATGGCCCATCCTGGCCCGCCTCCGGGGCCGGCGGTCATCGACGGCGAATATACGGTGGTCGATGCGCCCGAGGCCAAGCGGCTGGATTCCTAGCCGCGGGCTCCCTTCAGTTCGGCTTCCAGGTCGGCGATGCGCTTGGCCAGCGATGATTTGACGGTGTCGGCGACCCACGGCTTCATCGCCGCCTGCTGTTCCTTCAGCTGCACCAACAGGCGCTTCTTCTCGTCCAGCGACCGCTTGATCGGCATGCGGTCGGAATGCTGGCCGGCGTGGCTGCGAAAGCCGCTCATGGTGCTGCTCCTTTCGGCGGGTGTGAAACAGGGGCGCGGACCATGCCCCAAGCGCCGTCGCCAGGCAAGAGCCAAAGTTTCAATGTTTGTCCGCCACCGGCAGCGGTGTTATAAGCCCCGCATCCGCCCGCGTGACGGCCGCGTCCCGGTAGCTCAGCAGGATAGAGCAACGGTTTCCTAAACCGTAGGTCAGGGGTTCGAATCCCTTCCGGGACGCCATTTCCGAGCAAAAGTAATAACCTCGGACGCAGAAGCAGACACGCCCTGCGCCGCGAGGCGCTCCAATACGGCGTTGGAGCCGCTGAGGCAGATTTCCTCAGCCCCCACCACCACCGAGTTCAGCAGCAACCGCATATAGGCTTGGCGCAGTTCCGGCGGCCCGGTGCGCAGGCGCTCACGCATCTGGGCGGCCAGCAGACGGATTTTCTCGGGGGTGATGGTGGGGACACCGGACAGCAGGTCATCCTGGAGCGCGGCAATCTGGGAGTCCAGATCAGCGGCCTGAAGCTTCATCTGGTCCAGACGCTCCTTCAGCATGGGGTCGTGGGCCTCGACAGCCCCGGTCTCCACCATGCCAAACAACCTCGCCCGGGCCGCGTCCACATCACCCCGGCGAGCTCGCATCTGACGCAGTTGTTCACGGCGGATGGCGGTGCCGGTCTCGTGGGCGTCCATATAGCTCTTCAGCGCCTGTTCCAGGCGGTCGGGGTCGAACACCTTGCTGCCCAGATACTCCATCACCATGTCGTCGAGGCGATCCATACGGATACGCTGGCCCTTGCAGACGGTCTTGCCTTTCTTGGCGTGGGAGGAGCAGGCGTAATAGCGGTGACCCTTCCCTGTGTTCAGGATCATGGCCGCCCCGCAATGGGCACAGCGGGCAACGCTGGCCAGCATGGTGGGGCCGTTGACCACCCTGGGCGGAGTCTTGCGCGGCGAGCGGTCATGAAGGGCCGCCCGGACCTGGAGGTACACCTCCTCCGAGATGATGGCCGGGACCGCCATCTCGACACATTCCGCATCGGGACGCTGCCGTCCGGTGCGGCTTTCGGTGCGATTGAACAGATGCCTGCCGCAATAGGTGGACGAGGTCATCAAATCCTGAAGACTGCCGATGCCCCAGGCATGACCCCGCCGGGTGATCCCGCGCCAGTTAAGGTGGGTGCAGATCGCCTTGAGCCCCAGGGGTTTGCCGTGGCGGCCCAGGTAAAGGTCGAAGATCAGCCTGACGGTCTGCGCCTCGTCCTCGTTGATCACCAGCACCTTCTTGTCCTTGGTGCCGCGCCGTTCCTTGACGGCGAGGGCATAACCGAAGGGCGGGCGCGAGCCGTTCCAGAAGCCCTGGCGGGCGTTCTCCATCATGGCCCGGTGGGTGTGTTTGGCGTTCTCGCGGCTGCTGTGCTCGTCGAAGGCGTTGAGAATCGTGCGAATCAGCTTCCCGTTGGCGTCATCGCCGACTTCCTGGGTGATGGAGACCAGCGAGACGCCGGCCTTTTCGAGCTTGCGGCCATAGAGGGCGGAATCGAGGACATCGCGGCTGAACCTGCTGAGCGAATGAACCACCACATGGTCGTAGGGATGGGCGACGCTTGTCGCCGCCGCGATCATGTCCTGGAACACCGGGCGGTCGTCGTCGAGGGCCGAAGCGCCCGGCTCGATATAGGTCTCAGCCACCTGCCAGCCTTTGCGCTCGCAATAGGCCGTCAACTGCTTCACCTGATCGGGGATGGAGAGGTCGGCCTCGGCCTGCCGGGTGGTCGAGACCCGGACGTAGAGGGCGGCGCGAATGGGCTGGGTGGTCATGCGTCCCCCTTCAGAGCTGCCGAGATCAGATCGCCGAAGTAGATGCGCATGAGATCAAGCTCCCCCGGCAGGATGGGGAGCGAATCTGCCCAGGTGACCGTGTTGGACGAAGTGCAATTGATTGCACCAGGATGATCGACGGCACCATCGACGGCGACCGCCGCGCATTCGCGGCATTCTTGGGTCGTGGTCGTGATCGCGCTGGTATCCATAGACCAGTTTGATGCACCAACCCGACGACAAAGCCGAGAGACATGGCCCTAGCTGGATCAACCGTTGTACCACGCCGAAAGCGAGACCAAGAAAACAGCCATTTTCGGGGGCAGAGCGGCCAGTGCAATTGCTCATGCAATTGAAAGTCTGGGATAGCCGGAGCATGAGAGACCTCGTTGCCAATGGTGCCGGTCGGCACCGCCAGGACGAGGTTCCAGCCCTCCTTGGCCACGGAACCTACACGTCAGACAGTTTGTGGCCGTCCTTGGCCGGAATCAATGTCTACTCTTCGTCTTCCTCTTCGTTGCAGGTGCCGCGCAGCCCAAGCACGACCCGCTGAAAGCGGCGTCCGGCTTCCAGCATGTGGGCCAGGATGTAGTGCTCCTCCGTGGTGGCGAAGGTCGTGTGGCCAAGCAGTCCGGCGGCGAGACGAACATTTTCCGGGTCTTCCACCGCCATGGAGGTGGCGGCGGAATCTCGAAACAAATGGGGCCACACCGCCTTGCCGAAAGCGTCCTTGGTGCGCTTCTTGATCTGGTCGCGGATGGCGTGCTGGATCATGGCCGTCCCCCAGCGCGATACCCACAGTGCCATGGTCACGGGCGTACCCGCCTTCCGGCGACCCAGCAACACCGGGCGATGCTTGGTCAGGTAGGTCTTGAGATAGGGAATCAGGGCGTGGGGCAGCGGCACGTCGATCTCGATGCCGGTCTTCGTCTCATCGGGCGGAAAGCGCAGCCAGTACCCGGCTTCATCGCGCACGAGCTGACGCCCCAGCTCGATGTTGGAGATATTGCGCATCCGCACGGGGCGGGTGATCAGAAGGGCGATCAACAAGCCGTCGCGGTACTGGGTGGCGGCGAAATAGGGGTCGGGATCACCGTCCTCGGCGGTGTCCATCAAGTGGAGACCGAGA
>NZ_CACVCE010000015.1:0-50987 GCF_902729445.1 Magnetospirillum sp. LM-5
GGATAGTTAGGCGGCGCCGCGTGGATGCCCGGATCAAGTCCGGGCATGACAAAATGGGGCGTTCGGACACCAGATCGGTGTTTTTCCGCAGCCTGTTAACCCTGACATTTCAGGATAAGGTCGCTGATCAGGCCAGGGCCGCGGCGGTATCGGCCTTGATAACCCGGGCGGCTGGCAGGCGGGCCACGACCTGGGTGCCGTTGTTGGGGAAGCTGTCCAGCTTTAACGATCCGCCATGCAATTCCATCAGCCCGCGAGCGATCGGCAGACCCAGGCCGGGACCGTCATAGCTGCGGGTGTAGCTTGATTCGCCTCGATCCAGCGGCCGCAACACGCGGTCGATATCACTGGGGCGGATGCCGATACCGGGGTCCGAGACCTCGAAGACGAAATCACCGGTTTCGGCGACGCGGCACCTTAACTCCACCCGGCCGCCGGCCGGGGTGTACTTGACCGCGTTGGACAGCAAGTTCAGCAAGACCTGCTTGATCCGCCGTGCGTCGATCATCAGTTCGGGCAAGTCGCCGGTCGGCTGAACGAACAGCAGCACCCGGTTGCTGTCGGCCTTGGACCGGATCAGACGGGCCACGGATTCGACCAGTTCCGACGGATGGACCTGTTCCTCGCGCAGCTCGACGCGGCCCGATTCGATTTGCGACACATCCATGATGTCATCGATCAATTGCAGAAGATGCTGCCCGGATTCCTCGATACCGGCGGCATATTCGCGATAGCGCGCGCTGCCCAGCGGGCCCAGCATCTCGTTGCGCATGACCTGCGAGAAGCCGATCACCGCATTCAGGGGCGTCCGCAATTCGTGGCTGATATTGGCCAGGAAATCGGTCTTGGCTTGGCTGGACCGTTCGACCTCGCGTTTGGCCTCGGCCAGTTCCTCGGCCAGGATCATCTTGGTGGTGAACGACCGGGCCAGCAATCCCACCCCCATGGCCACCAAGGCCGAGATGGCCAACAAGGTGAGTTCGGACATCTCGTCTATCGGGCGGCCGGCCAGCCAATCCAGCAGCGCATGGATCCGGCGCCACACCATCAGGACCATGCCGCCGCTCAACACCAGCCAGCCGAGGCTCCAGCCATCGCGGCGAGCGATGCCCAGCGCCACGAGGGCTGCTGCGGATTGCAGCGAAATCGACAGGCCTAGTACCGCAAGCATGGACACCCCACTGGCGCGGTTCCACTGTTACTGTGGGCGGCGCGCACCATATCCACAACCCATACACACGGTTACTGGCCCCTGGGATGATCCTGGAGACACAAGGCTGCCAGGCCCGCAAATGCCGGTTCAGGATGCAGGATCAACCAGACCGGGATATTGGCGAGGTACGGGCGGAAGCGGCCCTTGTCTTCGAAGCGGCGGCGGAAGTCCGAAGCCCGGAAGGCCTCCTTGACGCGCGGCAGGATACCGCCGGCGATGAACACGCCACCCTTGGCGCCCAGGCTGAGCGCCAAATTACCCGCCACCGTGCCCATCATGGCGAAGAACATCTGCAAGGAATCGGCGCACACCGGGCAGCCGCCCGCCCCGGCCTGCTCCAGCACCCAGGGCGGCGTCACCTCGGCCGCAGGCGTGGCGCCCGCCAGCGTACACAGCGTCTGGTACAGGTTGACCAGTCCCGGCCCCGAAAGCACCCGTTCGGCCGAAACGTGGCCGTAGCGGGCGCGCAGGATATCCAACACCTGGGCTTCGCGCGGGTCGGTGGCGGCCATGGTGACGTGACCGCCCTCGGTGGCCAAGGCCACCCACTCGCCCGATTGCGTCGGCACCAGGCCCGACACCCCCAGGCCGGTCCCCGGCCCCAGTACCGCGATGGGAGCGCCGGCAAGCGGCGCCCCGCCGCCCATCTCCATCAGGTCGGCGCCGTGGATATGGCGCACCGAAAGGGCGACGGCGGTGAAGTCGTTGACCACCTGCAGCCGCTCGAATCCCAGCGTGGCCTGCAGTTCGGCGATCGAGAAGGACCAGGCGGCATTGGTCATCTCGACACGGTCGCCGGACAGCGCCGAGGCGACGGCGAAGGCGCCGGCCACCGGCGCTTTCGCCGGCTTCATATGATCGAGAAACAATCGGGCGGCTTCGGCCGGGCCGGCATGCTCGCGGCAGCGATAGACCATCATCTCGCCGATGGCGCCGCTTTCATCGACCAGGGCGAAGCGGGCGTGGGTTCCCCCGATGTCGGCGATCAGCGCCGGCAGCCCGGCCATCAGACGCCCCCCTTGCGACGCTTGCCGCCGGACTGCGGCACCAGACCCTGGTACAGCGCCTGATAGCGCGCCGCCGAGCGTTTCCAACTGAAATCCTGGGCGACGCAGGTCTTCTGGATCTTGGTCCAGGTTTCGGGCTGGCGAAACAGCCCGACGGCCCGTTCGACGCACCATTGGAAGGCGCCGGCATTGGCGTGCTCGAAGGTGAAACCGGTGGCGGTGCCGGTCATCAGCCCGTCATAGGTGGCATCGACCACGGTGTCGGCCAGTCCGCCGGTGGCATGCACCACCGGGACGGTGCCGTAGCGGAAGGCATAGAACTGGGTCAGGCCACAGGGTTCGAAACGCGACGGCATCAACAGCATGTCGCCGGCCGCCAGCAGCTGGTGGGCCAGCTTCTCGGAATAGCCGATGGTCACCGCGACCTGGCGCGGGCTGGTGGCGGCTGCCGCGCGGAAGCCTTCCTCCAGCGAATGGTCGCCGGTACCGACCACCGCCACCTGCGCCCCCATCCGCAGCAAGGCCGGCATCGCCGCCAGCACCATGTCCAGACCCTTCAGGTCGTTGATACGGCTGACCACCACCAGAAGCGGCGCCGCTGGATCGATGGCCAAGCCCAACTCGGCCTGCAGGGCGGCCTTGTTGGCGGCCTTGCCGGCTGAAAAGTCGGACGGCGCGTAAGTGTGCGGCAGGAACGGATCCGAATCGGGGGTCCAGACCCGGTAATCGGCTCCGTTCAGGATGCCGTCAAGATCGGCGGCGCGGTGCGCCAACAGCCCTTCCATCCCGGATCCGTGCGGCGCTGCCTGGATTTCGCGGGCGTAACGCGGGCTGACGGTGGTCAGGCGGTCGCTATAGAACAGGCCGGCCTTCAGGAACGACAGCTGGTCATAGAATTCCAGCCCCTCCATCTGGAACAGCTCCCACGGCAGGCCCAGACGCGGCACCGACTCCTTGGGGAACACGCCCTGATAGGCGATGTTGTGGATGGTGAACACGCTCGCCGGCCGCTCGGTCGGTTCCCAGGCATGCAGATAGGCCGGGGCCAGGCCGGTCTGCCAGTCATTGCCGTGCAGCACTTGCGGCCGCCACTTGACCGGGCTGTCCTCGGTCGATAGCCGGGCCGCCGCCCACGACAGCAGGCCGAAGCGCAAAAGATTGTCGGGATGGTCGTTGCCGGCCTGATCCTGATAAAGCCCGCCGGCCCGCCGATACAGGGCCGGGCAGTCCAGCAACCACAAGGGCACGCCCGAGCCCGGCAGCTTGGCCGAGACCAGCGACACAGTGTCGCCCAGTCCGAACGGGTCGCCCAGATCGCCGACCTGACGCTTACCCTCGGCCAGGTCCAGGGCTTCCGGATAGGCCGGCATCAGCACGCGGATGTCGGTGCCAGCCTCGGTCAGCGCTGCCGGCAGCGCCCCCGACACGTCGCCCAATCCGCCGGTCTTGGCCAAGGGAAACACCTCGGACGAAGCGAACAGCACGCGCATGACCCAATCCCCTGTGCCACCAAATTACAATGTCTCAGCCTAGCCCAACCGGACCGGCGGCGAAAGCGGAACCACCCACCCGGCGGGGGCGGTTGTATCCGCCCGGCGATTGTGGCACCAATGCCCCGGGGGCACGGACAAGAGAGGGAGTGGGAATGGCGAAGCATGACGAACGGACCGGCCATGAATGGGAAGCCAACCTTCGGCTGCGGCGCACGCTGGCGCTGGTCCTGGCCGGCGGCCGCGGCTCGCGCCTGGGTGCGCTGACCGACTGGCACGCCAAGCCGGGGATTCCGTTCGCCGGCAAGTTCCGCATCATCGACTTCACCTTGTCCAACTGCATCAATTCGGGCATCCGTCGTGTCGGCGTGCTGACCCAGTACAAGGCCCATTCGCTGATCCAGCATATCCAGCGCGGCTGGGGCTTCCTGCGCGGCGAGTTCGGCGAGTTCATCGAATTGCTGCCGGCCCAGCAGCGCACCGACGGCGAGGCCTGGTACAAGGGCACCGCCGACGCCGTCTACCAGAACCTCGACATCATCCGCAGCCACAAGCCGGAATTCGTCTTGGTCCTGGCCGGCGACCATGTCTACAAGATGGATTACGCCAAGATGCTGGCCCACCACATGGCCAGCGGCGCCGACGCCACCGTCGCTTGCCTGGAAGTGCCGCTGGAGGAAGCCAAGGGCTTCGGCGTGATCGCCGTGGACGATGACGATTCGATCATCCGTTTCGACGAGAAGCCCGAGAATCCGCGGCCCACGCCCACCGATCCGACCAAGGCGCTGGCCAGCATGGGCATCTATATCTTCAACGCCAATTTCCTGTACGAGCAATTGCTCGAGGATTCCGAGACCGCCGGAACCGAACACGATTTCGGCAAGAACATCATCCCCCGCCTGGTCGGCAAGCATCGGCTGGTGGCGCACCGCTTCCAGGATTCCTGTGTCATGCATGACGGCGCCACCGAACATTACTGGCGCGACGTCGGCACGCTGGACGCCTATTGGGAAGCCAACATCGACCTGACCACCATCACGCCGTCCTTGAACATCTACGACGATTCGTGGCCGATCTGGACCTATCAGGCGCAATTGCCGCCGGCCAAGTTCGTGTTCGACAATGACGAGCGCCGCGGCATGGCGGTCGACAGCATGGTGTCGGGCGGCTGCATCATCTCGGGCGCCACCGTGCGCCGCTCGCTGCTTTACTCGAACGTCCGGGTCAATTCCTATGCCCTGGTGGAGGACACCGTGGTCCTGCCCAACTGCGACATCGGCCGCCACGCCCGGCTCAAGAAATGCATCGTCGACCAGGGCTGCACCATCCCGCCCGGGCTGGTGGTCGGCGAGGACCCGGTGTTGGATGCCCAGCGCTTCTCGCGCAGCGACAAGGGCGTCACCTTGATCACCCCCGACATGCTGAGGACCTTGGGGGATTAGGGCCCCGTGAAAAAGTCCCTCGGCGTGGCCTCGGTGTACTTTTCCCCGATTTTGTTGGGCAATCCCGTGCTCAAGCAAGCTTTCCGCGCGGGCTTAGCTTGTTTTCCCGCCATGAGGCGAGCACGGCTCGCCTCATGGCGGCGGTCAAACGCGAAAAATAGGCGCAGGGCCGCCCCAAGCCTATTTTTCTCCTTTTGAATCAACGTGTAAAAGTACACCGAGGCGAAGCCGAGGGACTTTTACACGAGAGATTAGCTTTTCTTGCGTCCCGCCAGGAACAGGCCGCCGAAGATCAGGGCGGCGCCGACAGCGTGGAAGGTGCGGAATTCCTCGCCCAACAGCACGATTCCCAGGATCGCCGCGAACAGGGGGATCAGATAGGTGAATTGGCCGGCGGTGGCGGCGCCGACGATCACCACGCCATTGTTCCAGAAATAATAGGCGGCCAGCGAGGCGAACACGGCCGTATAGGCGATCACCGCCAGATTGCGCGCGGAAAGCTCGAGCGAGGCCCCCATCGCCGCCTCCCACAGATAGAACGGAGCCGCCGCCGCCACGCCGACGATCATCAGCGCGGTCAGCAAGGTGAACGGCGCCAGCGGAACCGGGAAGCGCTTCAACATCACCGAATAAAGCGCCCACGACAAGGTGGCGGCCAGCATGATGGCGTCGCCCGGCGTCAGTCCGACCTCGGCCACCCGCCACGGCTGCCCCTTGGTCACCACCAGGGCCACCCCGGCCACCGACACGCAAATGCCAAGCAGGGCGCGACCGCGGATCGGCTCGCCCAGCCACACCCTGGCCAGCAACAGCACCATCAGCGGCAACGAACTGCCGACCAGGGTGGCGTTGATGGCGGTGGTGGTCTGCAGCGACAGGTACAGCAGGGCGTTGTAGGCGGCGACGCTGACCAGGCCTTGCGCCAGCAGGTGATGCCAATGGGTGCGCACGATGTCGGCATGGCGCCACAGGTCGCGCATGGTGAACGGCGCCAGCAGGGCCAGGGCCAGCACCCAGCGCCAGAAATTCAACGCGACCGGCGGGATATCGCCGACGCTGGCCCGGGCCATCACAGCGTTACCGGCCCAGAACAGAGCCGGCAGGACCAACAGGAACAGCCAGCGCGTGCGACGGGTCAAGGCGGGCCCTATCAAGGAAGCAGGGACTTGTCGAGCACGTGGCGCGCCACCGCTTCGGCGATGGCACGGTTGAAGGACGGGCTGTAATCGACGATATCGACATAGGCATTGCCGGTCGCCGGTTCCAGTTCCGCCAGCCACAAAGTCTCGGGATCGGTCGGCCGACCGGCGGCGCGGGCCTCGGCCAGACGGGAATAACCCTTGGCGACACCGACCAGCGGGGCCATCTCGGCCGGGGAAACCGGCACCAGCCGCTTGGCGTTGTCGTAAGCGAAGGTCGGCACCGGCTGCTGGACGAACAACACCTTGAAGCCCAAACGGTCGGCCATCGCCGAAATCATGCGGCGATTGACCTCAAGACGGGCCAGCGCCCGTTCGACCTCGGAATCGTGGGTGCAGACCAGCGGCAGCAAGCCCTTGGCCGGCGGCGGCCGCAGCCGTCCGACCAGCTTGGCCAGGGCCGAGTGGGCCAGCATGGTCGCCAGACTGGGCTTGGCCTCGGTCGCCGCCAATTGCTCGCTGAAGGCGGTGCGGTCGGAACCGTCGCAGCGCCGCAAATCCTCGAACCCATCGACGAAAATCGCCAGGTCCGGCTTGTTGCCCGCCACCACCATCTGCTCCAGCGCGATTCGTTCCTGGGTCGAAATCCAGCCGGGCACACCGAAATTGAACACCCGCGCCGATTTGCCGGCCTCGAGCAGCAAGGTATCGAGATAGGCCGGGATGGTCTGGCCATCGGCGTTGCCGGTCCCGAACACGGCGGCGCCGCCGAAAACGAACACCTTGGCGCCCTCGCCCTCGACGCGGGGCACCGCCCGCCAGCCATCGGGTCCGACGGTGACGTGCTTTCCGGCGAAGGGCTTCATGCGATATTCGACCAGCGGCCAGTAACCGGCATCGCCCAGGTCGCGCATTTCGGCCTGCATCTCGCGCACCGGACCTGCGTCCTCGACCCCGTAGAGCTGGGATATCTGCTGGTCGCTCAAGGTGGAACTGGCGTTCGGACGCGGCTCGGGTATTCTGGGCAGGGCGATCCCAGCCCCCAACTCGGCCACCGGCAGCAAGACCAGCAGCAGCAGGCAAAGCCGGGGGATCATCCGGGCCAGGGCGGCGAGCGGATTGAACTCGGCTCGGGTGCGGAGGCGGCGACGGCGCATCAAGGTCCCTTGGCGGTGGGGCGTTGCCGCTGGTGATACCCCGAATAGCAACGACTGGCAACGAGGAGCTGGAAACAATGTTCGAGTTGCACCCCCGATTGACGGCCGACACCATCCCGGTAACCGACTGGCCGCTGTGTCGGGTCATGCTGATGCGCGACGCCAATTATCCGTGGTTGGTCCTGGTGCCGCGCCGCCACGGCGTGACCGAAATCCACGAACTGGACCAAAGCGACCGCCAGACCCTGATCGAGGAGATCGCGGCGGCATCGCAACGGCTGCAGAACCTGACCCAGGCCTACAAGATCAACGTCGCCGCGCTGGGCAACGTGGTGCCGCAATTACACATCCACGTCATCGCCCGCTTCACCACCGACCCGGCCTGGCCCGCTCCGGTATGGGGCAAGGTGCCGGCCAAGCCCTACGACGATTTAGAAATGACCCGCCTTCTCGAGGCTTTTGCCAGCTAGATGAGGTTGAAGTTCAGCGCGTCCTGAAACATAATGCCGCCCGCGCCAAGAACCTCGACAGAAGACGCAAGGGAGAGAACGCATTTCATCGCGCTGGCCCAGGCCTTTCAGGCCCGCCGCCCTGCCGCCGCGATCAAGCCCAACTTCCGCCACGAAGTGACCCTATCCTGCGAAGCGGATCAGCGGAAAGTCCGTTGCCCGCCCGGATGTCGAGACAAGCTTTAAGTTCCTTTGACCAACCCACAATCGAGTTTTGGGAGATGATGATGAAGAAGATCGGTCTGGCTGTTGCCGCCCTGCTGCTGGCCCCCGTGGTCGCCAACGCCCAGGAGGCTCCGGCCGCCTTCAACCAGTGCAAGGCTTGCCACAAGGTGGAAGCCGGCAAGCATGGCGTCGGCCCGTCGCTGGCCGGCGTCGCCGGCAAGAAGGCCGGCCACGCCGAAGGCTTCAAGTATTCCGACGCCCACAAGGCCTCGGGCCTGACCTGGGACGATGCCACCCTGGCCAAGTACCTGGCCGACCCCAAGGGCACCATCCCCGGCAACAAGATGGCCTTCGCCGGCCTGAAGAAGCCGGAAGACGTCGCCGCCGTCGTCGCCTACCTGAAGACCCTGAAGTAGTCTTCGGATGTTTCGGGCGTTTTCTTGGACGCCCGGACCGGCTACCGGAAGAAAGGCCGCCGCGCGCCCACTGGGCCGGCGGCCTTTTTTATCGCTCGAGCGCGTTTTGCAGGTCGGCCCGCCACGCCGACACCGATATCTGGCGGCGTGACGTCACCTCGAGGGCCGCGTCGTCCAGGGCATCGGCACCGGGATGGGCCTGGCGCCAGCGCTCGATCTCGGCATCGCGCTCGCAGGCCAACGCGACGATGATCGGGCGAAACAGCGTCACCAAGGCCGTCAGCCACGCCCCCACCCGCGCATACCGCCCCCCCGTCACCGAGAAATAGGGCAGCATGCGTGCGACGGATTCGGCCGAATACCAGGCCTCGCCGGTCACCCAGCGGTTGGTGGTAAACAATTCCGCCGCGCAGCCATCGGGGCCGAAGCCGACGGCGATCAGATGGCAGGGTGCGTCGGGCTCGCCCTCGACTCCGACCAAAGGACGGATTTCGGGCGGCATGCCCTTGGGCCGCAGGAACAGATGGACGTGGCCGTACTCGTTGCCGCGATGGATGTGATAATAGAACTGGGAATGGGTGGCGAAATCATAGACGTCGCCCTCGGGATAATGGCGAAACGGCGCGATGCGGCCGCCGCCGGTCAACAGGCCGGCCGGATCGTCGCCCGCCGCCCGCAATGCTTGCTCCAAGCGCGCCACCTCCTCGCCGGCCAGAATCAAGCTGGTCAGCTCGGCGGGAGGCAGCGACTCGAGCAGGGCGATCACCTCAGATTGGTCTCCGTGTAGAAGCGGTCGGCGCCGTCATGCGGCTTAATGGTCAAGCCTTCCTTGGCTGTGGTGCTTTTGGTCAGGCCTTTCAAGACCGGATGCAGGCGGGTGAACGAACCGAAATTGGTGTGCACCGCCTTCAGAACACCGCTGACATCGTCGGCCGACAGCCGGGTGGTGCCGACCAGCACGGCCTTGACCTGCAGCGAGGTCAGGTCTTCCTTGAGACTTTCATAGGTACCCTTGCGGATCACGGCATGGGCGAACCACGGCGACCTTTTCAGGAAGCCCTCGCCCCCCTTCATGGATACCGGGATGGCCACCGCGTCGCATTCATCGATCGCCGCCTGGGCCTCGGTCATGGGATGAACGCCGGTGAAGAAGGCGGCGTCGATGTTGCCCTCGCACAGTTCCACCGCCTGGTCCGACAGGTCCAATTCCACCGCCGGCGACAGGTCGCCCTCGGTCAGGCCGGCGGATTCGATGACCGCCTCGGCCATGCCGCGCTGGAACGAACCCGGCCGCCCCAGATTGACCCGCTTGCCCTTGAGGTCGGCCAGAGCCTTGATGGCCGCCCCCTGGCGGGCCAGCACCAGCACCGTCTCGCCGTGCAGGCTCATGATGGCGCGCAGATCGGGGAACGGCCCCGCCTCCTTGAACCCTTCGCGGCCCTGCACGGCCATTTGTGCCGCCCTGGCCTGCAAGATGGCGAGATCGGCCTCGCCGGACCGCAGCGAGGCGATGTTGGCAGCCGATCCCGACGACGGCATCACCGCGCAGCCGCGCCCCTGCGGCCGCTCCTTGTTGAGGACACGGCACACCGCGCCGGCCGCCGGGAAGTAGTAGCCGGTCACCTCGCCCGAGGCGATCACCAGCGGCCGCGGATCGGTCGGAGCTGCCGCCCCCGGAACCTGCGCCGTCATCGGCCGCGGTTCGCTGGCTTCACCCGCGACCGGCACGGCCGCCACCATCACCATCGTTGCGACCATGGCCGCCTTCAGACACGTCAACGGATCATCCTCCCATCCGGGGATTGAAACGGCGGCATCATACGCCGAGACCCGCCCCCGGCAAACCCCCAGCCCGCTTAGCCTGTGCGCATTTATCCACAAGCCCCCTGTGCGTAACCGACTTGGTGAAAAATTCCCTAAAATTTGAGTCAAAAAGGGTTGCCATCGGCTTTCTTCATCGACACAATCGGTGCAACTGATAAGGCAACGAACGGGAGGGATGGATGAGGAAGGCAATGCTGCGCATCGCGCTGACGCTGATTTTGTCAGTGCTGTCGCTTCCTGCTTTCGCCATCCAATGCGTGCCCTACGCCCGTGAAGTTTCCGGCCTTCAACTGAAGGGCGACGCCTGGCAGTGGTGGAATGCCGCCGCCGGAATCTATGAGCGGGGCCGTACCCCGCGCGAAGGTGGCGTGCTGGTGTTCGCCCGCCAGGGCAAGATGCGCCATGGCCACGTCTCGGTGGTGACCCGCGTGGTCAGCAACCGCGTCATCCTGGTCGATCATGCCAATTGGGCGCCGATCCGCAGCACCGGCCGCGGTGAAGTCACCACCAACGTTTCCGTCATCGACACCTCGCCCAAGAACGACTGGAGCCAGGTGCGCGTGTGGTACGCCGCCGTCGGCGATTACGGCCATCGCGTCTATCGGACCGACGGCTTCGTCTGGCAGCCCGGCAACCGCGGCAATTCCAAGAAACCGGCCATCCAGCAGGCCGCCCTGACCCGCGCGGTCGAAATGTTCCCCGAGCCGCAGGCCATCAAGGCCGAACCGGTGGCCGTCGCCCATGTCGTCGCCGTTCCGGCCGCCGCCGTCACCCAGCCGGCCGAGCTTTCGGTCGCCGCCGCCCCGGCCGTCGCCGCCGACACCGGCATGGTCCGCGCCGCCAAGGCGATGTTCCGCCGCTCCGCTGCGGACGCCCTGCCCTTTAACTAATCCGCCTTTTGTCGCCGCACCCCATCGGATATGGTAGGGCCGCAACGGTTCTTCCTTGGGGTTTCGCGACAGGATGAAACTTGCCCACGACATGTCATTTCCCACCCCGCACGAGCTTGACCAACTGGTCGATCTTTGCGGCGACCTGCTGTGTTTGTGCCGGGGCAGTCGCATCGCCTGGATCAACCGGGCCGGCGCGGATCTGCTGGGCCACGCCGCCGCGGACCTGATCGGCCGTCCCTTCGCCGACCTGCTGCACGAAGATCACCGCACCCGCCTGCGCAAGGGGCTTGACCCGCTGGCCGAGCCGTCGTGCGGCGCACCGCTGATGCTGCGGGCGGCCGACGGGACCTGGCATACGATGCGGCTGTCGGGGCGCGATCTGGGCGACGGGGTCTTCGCCATCGCCGCCTGCGCGCTGAGCGGGTCGGTTCCGGCAGTGGATTCGCTGGTCCGCTCGGTCCATCGGCTGGAAGAACGCACCCGCGAGCTCAGCCGCATCGCCCGGCGCAACGACTTGTCGGCCCAGGTGTTCCAGACCGCGTCGGAAGGCATCATGGTGCTGGATGCAGACCTGCGCATCACCACGGTCAATCCCGCCTTCACCCAGATCACCGGCTGGCTGCCGTCGGAAGTGATCGGCCGCAAGCCGCCGCAATTGACCCAGGACGGCATGGACCACCCGGCCGGCCTGCTGATGTATGACAGCGCGCGCACCTCGGGCCGCTGGCAGGGCGAGCAATGGAACGTCCGCCGCGACGGCGAGCGTTATGCCGAACGCGTCGGCATTTCGACCATCCATGACGAGGAAGGCGAGCTGCGCCAGTACGTGGTGGTGTTCTCGGACATCACCCAGCGCAAGCTGGACGAGGAACGCATCCGCAAACAGGCCAATTACGACGCCCTGACCACCCTGCCCAACCGCGCTTTGTTCCTGGACCGCCTGGCCATGGCGGTCAGCCAGGGCGAACGCAACGGCCAGATGGTCGGGCTGATGTTCATCGATCTCGACGGCTTCAAGCTGGTCAACGACACGCTGGGCCACGACATGGGCGACCTGCTGCTGCAGGAAGCCGGCCGCCGGCTGTCGGGCTGCATCCGGTCGGGCGACACCGTGGCCCGCCTGGGCGGCGACGAATTCACCATCTTGATGCCCAATCTGGGCACCTATCAGAATGCCCCGCTGGTGGCCGGCCGCGTGCTGGAATCCCTGAAGAAGCCGTTCGACCTGGCCGGCAAGGAAGCCTTCGTGTCGGGCTCGATCGGCATCACCGTGTTCCCCGACGATGCCGGCGACGCCGCCACCATGCTGAAGAACGCCGACGCCGCCATGTACCGCGCCAAGGAACTGGGCAAGGCCAATTTCCAGTTCTTCACCGCCGACATGAATGCCGCCGTCGAAGAGCGGCTGGCCATCAAGAACGGCCTGTTGCGCGCCATCGAGCTGGATGAACTGGCCCTGCATTTTCAGCCCAAGCAGGATTTGAAGACCGGGGCCATCACCGGCGTCGAGGCGCTGCTGCGCTGGAACGCCGCCGATCTGGGCGTGGTGTCGCCGGCCAAGTTCATTCCGGTGATGGAGGAATCGGGCCTGATGGGCCGGATCGGCGAATGGGCCATCGACGCCGCCTGTCGGCATTATCGTTCGTGGACCGATCGGTCGATGATGGCGCCGCGCATCGCCATCAACCTGTCGGTGCGCCAGTTGCGCGCGCCGGGCTTCGTCGAGATGGTCGAACGCATCCTGCACCGCTGCGGCGTCGGCCCCGAGGCGCTGGAATTCGAGATCACCGAAGGCATGGTGGCCAAGGACACCAAGAACGCCGTCGCCTTGCTGAACCGCCTGTCGGGCATGGGCATCCGCCTGTCGATGGACGATTTCGGCACCGGCACCTCGTCCTTGTCGGTGATCCGCATCTTCCCGGTCGATTCCATCAAGATCGACCGCGCCTTCATCGCCGACCTGGGCACCGACCCCGACTGCGCCGCCATCACCCGGACCATCATTTCCATGGGCCATTCGCTGAGAAGGCGCATCATCGCCGAGGGCGTCGAGACCGCCGAGCAGGTCGATGCGCTGCGCGACATGGGCTGCGACGAGATCCAGGGCTATGTGCTGGCCCCGCCGCTGCCGGCGGCCGAGTTGGAGCGGGTGCTGACCACCTTGGGCACCGGGCAGCCACCCGATTCACCCTAGATTCACTCCAATGTACCCCCCTTTCGGGGGGTTTTTTGTTATGCTGCAGTGCAAGGGTAGGACAAAACCTACTCTTTTCATTTGCGTTTCCGGATAATAACGCTAATATACCCTCCCACTGGGCAGGGCCATTGGGAGCCCGTGCGCCTGGGAGGAAACAAACACAATGGGCGCGCAAGCCAACCGACCGATCGACATCGTCATCGCCGAGAAGAACCCGCTATTGCAAAGCAGCCTGGTCAAACTGTTCGCAGGCGACGAACGCTTTTGCCTGGTCGCCGTCACCGACGACGGCGAACGCTTCATGGAAGCCGTCGAACGCCTGCCGTTCGACGTCGGCATCATCGGCTGGGAAATGCCCTATATGGACGGCCGCGCCGTGCTTCAGGCGATGCGCGGCAAGGCCGACAGCCCGCGCCTGATCGTCTATACCGGCAGCCCCAACCCCGACGTGCCGCGCCAGGCCATGACGCTGGGCGCCGCCGGCTTCTGCTCGAAGCGCGAGCCGCCGGAACAATTGATCGACACCATCCAGGCGGTGGCCGCCGGGCGCATGGTGTTCCCGTTCATCGACGTCTCCAGCCTGGCGTCCGACCCGTTGGCCGGCCTGACGCCCCGAGAGCGCGAATTGCTGGCCGCCTTGGCCGGCGGCCTGACCAACCAGCAGATGGCCAGCCAGTTGGACATTTCGCTCAATACCGTCAAGTTCCACCTGAAGAACCTGTACGACAAGCTGGGCGTCGGCAACCGCGCCCAGGCGGTGGCCTTCTACCTCAAGGGCCGCGAGAACAGGTAAACGGCGGTTCAGGCGGCGTTCATCTTGTCTTGGCGAGAATGGGACATTCCCATTCTCGCGGAGACACGCCGATGAACCCCGTCGCCTACAATCCCACCATCAAGACCCTGCATTGGCTGATGGCCTTGCTGATCATCGGCCTGTGGGTCCTGGGCCAGGTGATGGGCGAACTGCCCAAGGGCGATTTCCGCGGCCAGGTGTTCGGCTGGCACAAGGAACTGGGCGTGGTGATCCTGATCCTGGTGTCGTTGCGCCTGGCCTGGCGCCTGGGCGCCGGCGTACCGGCCCTGCCCGACACCATGCAGGGGCGCGAACGAACCGCCGCCCATGCCGGCCATATCCTGCTGTATGTGCTGATGATCCTGTTGCCCATCGACGGCATCTTGCTGTCGCAAAGCGGCGGCCGGGCGGTGATGCTGGCCGGCTGGCAGCTTCCCACCCTGATCGGCAAGAACGAGGGCCTGCACGAAGTGTTCGAGGCCGCGCACGGAATCATGGCCTGGGGATTGGCGATCCTGCTGCTCGGCCATGTCGGAGCGGCGCTCCGCCACCATTATATCCTGCGCGACAATGTGCTGACCCGCATGCTGCCGGGTAGGGACTGACCACCCAGTCGTTCAAGGTGTGACAGAAATATTGACTCCCCCTCCCCGCTCGGGCAGGTTGACGCCCCTCCACAAGAGATTGGCGTCACCTCCGGGTGGGTGTTCCCTCCGTGGCCCCTCCCGACGACAGTAAGGAAAAACAGAATTCCTGTGGGAGGAAGCCTGGGGATGACGGAGCTGACGGACGTGCGGACCAGCCGCATGATCTCTGCCTACGATCTGCGCCGCGCCACCGAGGCCGCCGCCCGGGCCGCCTATGCCTGGATCGGGCGTGGCGACAAGAGCCAGGGTGATTCGGCGGCCATTTCCGCCCTTGAATCCGAATTGGCCAATCTGGGCCTGGATGCCCGCATCCTGATCGGCGAAGGCCCGCGCGAGGAAACCAGCCAGCTTTACCACGGCCAGCGTTTCGGCGATCCCGGCCGACTGGTTCGCTGGGACATCGCCGTCGATCCGGTCGAGGGCACCAGCTTCCTGGCCAAGGGCATGACCAACGCCCTGGCCTGCCTGGCCATCGCGCCGACCGGCACGTTGTTCGACCCCGGCCCGGCTTTCTATATGGAAAAGTTCGCCGCCCCGCCGGCCGCCAAGGGCCGCATCGCCCCCGATTCTCCGGTCGAGGACAAGCTGAAGGCGCTGTCCGACATCCTGGCCAAGCCGGTCGAGGACCTGACCATCTATGTGTTGGAAAAGCCGCGCCACCGCGATCTGGTCGAACGCATCCACGCCCTTGGCGCGCGCGTCGCGCTTTATCCGGCCGGCGATGTCGCCGGCGCGCTGATGGCGGCCATTCCCGGCTCGGGCATCGACGCCCTGATGGGTACCGGCGGCTGCCCCGAGGGCATGCTGTCGGCGGCCGCCATCAAGGTGATGGGCGGCGAGTTCATGGCCCGCATCGACCCGCAGCTGGCGACCGAACGCCGCGCCGTCGAGGCCGCCGGCATCGACCAGGAGCGCTGGTGGAGCGTGGACGAGTTGGTCCGCTCGGACGACGTGGTGTTCTGCGCCACCGGCATCACCACCGGCCTGCTGCTGGAAGGCATCGAGCGCACCACCACCCACGAACGGACCCAGACCCTGCTGGTGGGCGGCGGCGCCGACGAGCGCCAGTTGCTGACCAGCTGGCATCGGCGCGCAAAGTGAGGGACCCGATCATGCCCAACAATCGCGTCGTCGATCGCCCGATCATCCTGGGTCTGGTCGGCGATTCCGCCGCCGGCAAAAGCACCTTGGCCAAAGGGATCGTGTCGATCCTGGGGCCGGAGCGGGTGGCCTTGCTGCAATCGGACGATTATCACCGTTATTCCCGCTCGGAACGGCGCCGCTTCGGCGTCACCGCCCTGGACCCGGCCGCCAACTATCTGGACATCCTGGAACAGCATGTCTGCTTGCTGCGCCAGGGCAAGCCGGTCCTGAAGCCGGTCTACGACCACATGCGCGGCACGCTGGAACGCCCCGTTCTGCTGGAACCCAAGCCGTTCATCATCGTCGAGGGCTTGCTGGGCTACCACACCCGGGCCCTTCGCGACTGCTTCGACGTCAAGGTGTTCGTCGATCCCGACGAGGCGCTGCGGGTCAAGTGGAAGATGGCGCGCGACTGCGCCGAACGCGGCTATGGCGAGGACGAGGTCAAGCTGTCGCTGGAGCGCCGCGCCGAGGACAGCCAGGCCCATATCCATCCGCAACGGACCTTCGCCGACATCGTGGTCCGCTTCGCTGCGCCCGAGACCCAGCCCGATGAATGCGGCGCCCGCTTGAATGCCCGCCATCTGCTGCGCCCGACCCTGCCCCACCCCGATCTGGGCCCGGTGCTGGATGCCGGCGGCAAGTCGGGCTTTCGCCTGGCGCTGGCCCGCGACACCGACGGCAAGCCGGTCGATGTGCTGGACATCGCGGGTGACATCGAATCCCGACGCGCCAAGGCGGTCGAAGACCTGCTGTGGAGCCTGATCCCCGAGGCCAACCATCTGCGTGCCCCCCTGGGCCAGTTCATCGACCATGCCGGCCAGCCGGCGCAAAGTCACTCGCTGGCCCTGTCGCAATTGCTGCTCACCTACCACCTGGTCAAGGCCGCCCTTGGCCATTTCGCCCGTTAACCGGTAAAGGACCTCCCGACGATGAACGCTTCCGCGCCTTCCACCGCCACTCTCGCCGAAATGGCCAACGCCATCCGCTTTCTGTCCATGGACGCGGTCGAAAAGGCGAAGTCGGGCCATCCCGGCATGCCGATGGGCATGGCCGACGTCGCCACCGTCCTTTACACCAAGTTCATGAAGTTCGACGCCAAGACCCCGCGCTGGGCCGACCGCGACCGCTTCGTGCTGTCGGCCGGCCACGGTTCGATGCTGCTTTATGCCCTGGGCTACCTGACCGGCTATGAAGACCTGGATATCGACCAGCTGAAGAACTTCCGCCAGTTGGGCTATCGCACCGCCGGCCACCCGGAATTCGGCCATGTCGCCATCGCCGACACCACCACCGGCCCGCTGGGCCAGGGCATCACCAACGCGGTCGGCATGGCGCTGGCCGAGGCGATGCAGGCGGCCCGCTTCGGCAGCGGCATCGTCGATCACTACACCTATGTCATCGCCGGTGACGGCTGCCTGATGGAAGGCATCAGCCAGGAAGCCATCACCATGGCCGGCCACTGGAAGCTTTCCAAGCTGATCGTGCTGTGGGACGACAACCACATCTGCATCGACGGCGACACCTCGCTGTCGACCTCGGACGACCAGGCCAAGCGCTTCGCCGCCGCCGGCTGGAACACGCTGGCCTGCGACGGCCACGATTTCACCGCCATCGAGCGTGCCATCGAGGCCGCCCGCAAGTCCGACAAGCCGACCCTGATCGCCTGCCGCACCACCATCGGCAAGGGCGCCCCCAACAAGTGCGGCACCGAAAAGGTCCACGGCGCCCCCCTGGGTGCCGACGAGATCAAGGCCGCCCGCGACGCCGCCAACTGGCCCTATGAGCCCTTCGTGATCCCCGAGCATGTGCTGGCCGCCTGGCGGGCCGCCGGCGCGCGCGGTGCCTCTGCCCGGGCCGACTGGGACGGCCGGGTCGCCAAGATGGACGCGGCGGCCAGGGATCTGTTCACCCGCACCAACGAAGGCCGCCTGCCCGACGGCTGGCAAAGCGTGATTTCCGACTTCAAGAAGAAGATATCCGCCGAGACCCCGAAGGTCGCCACCCGCAAGGCCAGCCAGGACGTGCTGGAAGTGGTCACCGCCGCCATTCCGGAAATGATCGGCGGTTCGGCCGACCTGACCCATTCCAACCTGACCGACACCAAGGCCTGCAAGCCGTCGATCAAGCCCGGCGAATTCGCCGGCCGCTACATCCATTACGGCATCCGCGAGTTCGGCATGGCCGCCGTGATGAACGGCATCGCCCTGCATGGCGGCTTCGTGCCCTATGGCGGCACCTTCCTGATCTTCGCCAACTATCTGTGGCCGGCGCTGCGCATGACCGCCCTGATGGAACAGCGGGTTCTGTTCGTGCTGACCCACGATTCCATCGGTCTGGGCGAGGACGGCCCGACCCACCAGCCGATCGAGACGGTGGCGGCGCTGCGCGCCACCCCCAACACCCTGGTCTTCCGCCCGGCCGACGCCGTCGAGACCGCCGAGGCCTATGAAGTGGCGCTGCTGAACGCGTCGGGGCCCAGCTGCTTCGCCCTGTCGCGCCAGAACCTGCCGACGGTGCGCACCACCCACACCGACGACAACCTGACCGCCAAGGGCGCCTATGTGCTGGCGGAAGCAGAGGGCAAGCGGCAGGTGACCATCCTGGCTACTGGCTCGGAAGTGTCGATGGCGCTGGAGGCCCGCGCGCTGCTGGCCGAAAAGGGCGTGGCGGCGGCCGTGGTGTCGATGCCGTGTTGGGAGCTGTTCGATCGTCAATCGAAGGAGTATCGTTCCAAGGTCCTGGGTGAAGGCACGGTTCGGGTGGCCGTCGAGGCGCTCACCACCTTCGGCTGGGAACGCTATGTCGGTCTCGACGGCGCGGTGATCGGCATGACCGGTTTCGGCGCGTCTGCCCCGGCCGACAAGCTGTACCAGCACTTCGGCATCACCGCCCAAGCGGTCGCCGACGCGGCCCTGGCCCGTCTTTAAGAGTTTCGATTAGGGAGAAGAAATTATGGCTCTCGTTTCCTTGCGCCAGCTGCTCGACCACGCGGCCGAGAACGGCTATGGCCTGCCGGCGTTCAACGTCAACAACATGGAGCAGGTCAAGGCGATCATGGAGGCCGCCCAGGCGACCAACAGCCCGGTCATCCTGCAGGGCTCGGCCGGCGCGCGTAAGTATGCCGGCGAGGCCTTCCTGCGCCACCTGATCCTGGCCGCCCTGGAAGCCTATCCCGACATCCCGGTGTGCATGCACCAGGATCACGGCACCAGCCCGGCGGTGTGCGCGCGCGCCATCCAGTCCGGCTTCTCGTCGGTGATGATGGACGGCAGCTTGAAGGAAGACGGCAAGACCCCGTCGGATTGGGACTACAACGTCAACACCACCCTGGCGGTGGTCAAGATCGCCCATTCCTGCGGTGTTTCGGTGGAAGGCGAGCTGGGCTGCCTGGGATCGCTGGAAACCGGCCAGGCCGGCGAGGAAGACGGCGTCGGCGCCGAAGGCACCCTGGATCATTCCCAGCTGCTGACCGACCCCGACGAAGCCGCCGCCTTCGTCAAGCAGACCCAGGTGGACGCGCTGGCCATCGCCATCGGCACCAGCCACGGCGCCTACAAGTTCACCAAGAAGCCGACCGGCGCGGTGCTGCGCATCGACCGCATCAAGGAAATCCACGCCCGCATCCCCACCACCCATCTGGTGATGCACGGTTCCTCCTCGGTGCCGCAGGACTGGCTGGAGATCATCAACAATTACGGCGGCGACATGGGCTCGACCTATGGCGTGCCGGTGGAAGAGATCGTCGAGGGCATCAAGCACGGTGTCCGCAAGGTCAATATCGACACCGACCTGCGCATGGCCTCGACCGGTTCGATCCGCAAGTTCCTGGCCGAACACCGCAAGGAGTTCGACCCGCGCAAGTATTACAAGGTCGCCCAGGACGCCATGGTCGGCATCTGCAAGGCCCGTTACGAATCGTTCGGCGCCGCCGGGCAGGCCTCGAAGATCAAGGTCAAGAGCCTGGAAGAGATGAGCACCGCCTATGGCAAGGGCGCGCTCGAGCAGAAGATCAACTAAACCCCGTTCCCTTTTCCGTCATGGCCGGGCTTGACCCGGCCATCCACGACCCGCAATGACGTGGACCCCCGGGCCAAGCCCGGGGGTGACGGAGAGGGTTTATCCGTCCCACGGAGGATTACCCATGTCCGTTCTGATCGCCCCATCCATCCTGTCCGCCGACTTCGCCCAATTGGGAGCCGAAGTGAAGGCCATCGACGAAGCCGGCTGCGACTGGATCCATATCGACGTGATGGACGGCCACTTCGTGCCCAACCTGACCTTCGGCCCGCCGGTGATCAAGGCGATCCGGCCGTGGACCAAGAAGACCTTCGACGTCCATCTGATGATCGACCCGGCCCAGCCCTATCTGGAAGATTACGCCAAGGCCGGCGCCGACTTGATCACGGTGCATGCCGAGGCCGACAAGCATCTCGACCGTTCGCTGCAATTCATCAAGTCCCTGGGCAAGAAGGCCGGTGTCAGCCTTAACCCGCACACGCCGGAAGGGATCATCGAATATGTCCTGGACCGGCTGGACATGGTGCTGGTGATGAGCGTCAACCCCGGTTTCGGCGGTCAGAGCTTCATCGAGAGCCAGCTGGAAAAGATCGCCCGCATCAAGCGGATGATCGGCTCGCGGCCCATCGACATCCAGGTTGACGGCGGTGTGACCGCCGACAATGCCTGGAAGGTGATGGCGGCCGGGGCCACCTGCCTGGTGGCCGGCTCGGCGGTGTTCAAGACCAAGGATTACGCCGCCAACATCGCCGCCATCCGCAATTCCAAGGGATAGCCCTCTCGGCAAATCCATATGGAGCCTTTACGGGAACCGGCGCCAATCTGGCCGCCGGTTCTTTCGTTTCAAGGCTCTCCATGTCTGTCGCAACTTCGTCCTTCGACACCAAGCGCCTGGCCGCTTTGTGCCTGGGCGCCACCGGCATCGTCTATGGCGATATCGGCACCAGCCCCCTTTACGCCATCAAGGAATGTTTCGGCGCCGGCGGCGGCATCGATCCCGACCCTGCCGCCATCTTCGGCATCCTGTCGCTGGTGTTCTGGGCCATCATCCTGGTGGTGTCGCTGAAATATGTCTCGTTCGTCCTGAAGGCCGACAATCGCGGCGAAGGGGGCATTTTGGCCCTGCAGGCGCTGGTCAGCTCGCAAGGATTGGGCACGCCGGCCCTGCTGGCCATGGGCCTGTTCGGCGCGGCGCTGTTCTTCGGCGACGGCATGATCACCCCGGCCATCTCGGTCCTGTCGGCCATCGAGGGGCTGCAGGTGGCTGACCAGCGGCTGGAAGCCTTCGTGGTGCCGCTGTCGCTGGTGGTGCTGGTCGGGCTGTTCGCCATCCAGAAGCACGGCACCGCCCGCGTCGGCGCGGCGTTCGGGCCGGTGATGCTGGTGTGGTTCGCCGCCATCGGCGCCCTGGGCATCAACCAGATCGCCCAGCAGCCCGGCGTGCTGGCCGCCGTCCATCCCGTCCATGGCCTGTCGTTCCTGGCCGCCGACCCGCTGCGTGCCTTCCATGTGTTGGGCTCGGTGGTGCTGGTGGTGACCGGCGGCGAGGCGCTTTATGCCGATATGGGCCATTTCGGCGCCCTGCCGATCCGCCTGGCCTGGTTCGGCATCGCCATGCCCGGCCTGCTGCTCAATTATTTCGGCCAGGGCGCGCTGATCCTGTCCGATGCCGAGGCGGTGGCCAACCCGTTCTATCGCATGGTCCCCGAATGGGGATTGTATCCGATGGTCGGGCTGGCGACGGCGGCGACGGTGATCGCCTCGCAGGCGGTCATCTCGGGGGTGTTCTCGATCACCCGCCAGGCGGTGCAGTTGGGCCTGCTGCCGCGCGTCGATATCGACCACACCTCGGACGAGGAACAGGGCCAGATCTATATCCCCTCGGCCAATTGGCTGCTGCTGGCCGCCGTGGTGCTGCTGGTGGTGGCGTTCGGCTCGTCCTCGGCCCTGGCCGCCGCCTATGGCATCGCCGTCACCGGCACCATGGCCATCACCACCATCATGGCCCTGGTGGTGGCGCGCCACCTGTGGGCCTGGCCGCGCTGGCTGTGCCTGACCCTGGGGGCCGCCTTGCTGATCCTGGACCTGTCGTTCATGGGCGCCAACCTGCTGAAGATTCCGGAAGGCGGCTGGGTGCCGCTGGTGGTCGGCGGTCTGATGTTCGCCCTGATGGGAACCTGGATGCACGGCCGCCGCGCTTTGGCCCGCCGCCTGGCCTCCGATTCCCTGCCGATCGAGACCTTCCTGGCCCGCCTGCCCGATGTCCCCCGGGTCGCCGGCACCGCCATCTTCATGACCGGCAACGCCGATTCGGTGCCGATGGCCCTGCTGCATAATCTGAAGCATAACAAGGCGCTGCACGAGCGGGTGGTGTTCCTGCGGGTGGTCACCGAGGATATCCCGCGCGTTCCGGCCCGCGACCGCGTCACCGCCGAAGGGCTGGCCGACGGCTTTTATCGCCTGACCGTGCGCTACGGCTTCTTCCAGGACCCCGACATCCCCAAGGCCCTGCGTCTGGCCAAGGCCTTCGGGCTGGAATTCGACATGATGGCGTCGTCCTTCTTCGTCGGCCACGAGACCATCCTGGCTTCGGCCGACGACCCCTTGCTGCCGATATGGCGCTCGGCCTTGTTCATGATGATGACCCGTTTCTCGGCGCGGGCCACCGACTTCTTCCGCATTCCGCCCAACCGGGTGGTCGAACTGGGGGCGCAGGTCCGGCTATAGCGTGATGCGCGCAAAGCGCATCGCGCCAGCGGCCATTGAGGCCGCGGCCAAGCCGCCGGAGGCGGCGCCCGGCGAGGGGCGCCTATGATCATTCGCTTTTGAGGCGATAGCCGACGCCGGGATCGGTGACGATCAGACGCGGCGAGGCTGGATCATCCTCCAGCTTCTGCCGCAACTGATTGACATAGACCCGCAGATAGGCGGTGTCGTCCACATGGGCCGGCCCCCACACCTCGCGCAGGATGTGCTTGTGGGTCAACACATGGTCGGGCTGGCCGGCCAGCAGCCGCAGCAACGCCCATTCGCGCTTCGACAGCCTGACCTCGGCGCCGGCGCGGGTGACCACGGTGCGGGCGCAATCGATCACCACCGAACCGACCGTCAGCGGGGGCGATTGCGGCCCCGCCCGCGGCCGCAGCAATGCGCGGATGCGGGCCATCAGCTCGGCCACCCCGAACGGCTTCGAGACGTAGTCGTTGGCGCCGCGATCCAGCGCCTCGACCTTGTCCATCTCGCCGGCCCGCACCGACAGCACGATCACCGGCATGGTGAAGCCGGCCTGGCGGATCGAGGACAGCACCTCTTGCCCATCGCGGTCGGGCAGGCCCAAATCCAGCACCACCAGATCGGGCGGGGCCTGGTCGATGGCGGCAAGGCCTTGCGCCGCCGAGGCCGCCTCGGCCACCCGATAGCCCTGCGCGCCCAGGCTGATGCGCAGGAACTTGCGGATCTGCGCCTCGTCGTCGATGACCAGGATGCGGGCACTCATGGGGCCTCGCTGGGAATATCGGGCGGCGGCGTCAAGGCCAGCGTGACGCGGAACCGGCAGCCCTTCCCGCCCGGACCGTCCTCGATGGCGACGGAACCGCCATGGGCGGCCAGGATGCCCCGGCAGATCGCCAGCCCCAACCCGGTCCCGGCCACCTGGCCGTCGGTCTGGGCGACCCGATGGAACATGTCGAACACCGCCTCGCGCTCGGACTCGGGGATGCCCGGCCCCTGATCGTCGATGGTGATGATCCCGCCATCCAGGGTCACCGTCACCGGCGTCCCGGGCGGCGCGTACTTGCCGGCATTGTCCAGCAGATTGAACAAGGCCTGTTCCAGCAACACGGCATCGACCCGGGCCAGGGGGCGCTCGCGGGGCAGCATCATTCTAAAGACGCGACCAGGGTGCGCCGCCTCGACCCGGTGTCGGGCATTGTCCAGGATGTCGCCCAGATCGGTCCAGTCGCAGCGCGGCACCAAAGCGCCGGTTCCCAGCCGGGTCATGTCCAACAGGTTCTGGACGAAGCGGTTCAGGCGCAGGGCTTCATCCTCGATGGCACCGGCCAGTTCGCGGCGGTTGGCCGGGTCCAGCGCGTCATCCAGGGTCGACAGCGTCGATGCCGCCCCCAGGATGGTGGCCAGCGGCGTCCTCAGATCGTGCGACAGCGACGACAGCAGGGCCGAGCGCAGCCGCTCGCGCTCGGCGGTCAACAAGGCATCTTCCACCGCACCGGCCAGGTTGGTCCGCTCGATGGCCACCGCCACCTGATCGGCCAGAGCGTCGAGCAGCTTCATCGACTCGGGCGGGGCGGCGGCGATTCGCACGCCCAGCAGACCGACCGGACCGGCCTGGGTCCGCATCGGCAGGAACAGCCAGTCGGCACCGGGCAGCACACCGTGCCCGCGCCCAGCCGGGCGGGCATTGTCCCACGCCCAGCGGGCCGCCGACCACGAGACATCGTCCAGCCGGTCCTCGGGCGGGTAACCGGCTGCGATGGTCAGCTCGCCCTGGCGCGGCAACAGCACCAGCGAGGTGCCCTGGATGGTGGCGGCGACATGGTGGACCGCCGCCCACGCCACATCGTCCAGGGTCGCCGCCGCCGACACCCGGCTGGCGAATTCGTAAAGATTCTGGGTCCGCCTTGCACTTTCGCGCGAGACGTCGATTTCGTGGCGCAGCCTGGCGGTCAGGTTCGACACGATGATGGCGGCGATCAGGAAGAACACCACCGTCAGGATGTTTTGCACGTCGCTGATGGCCAGGGTGTAGCGCGGCTCGGTGAAGAAGAAATTGAAGGCGAAGAAGCTGATCAGCGAGGCCGCCACCGCCGGCCACCGGCCGCAATGGCGGGCCACCACCAACACCGCCATCAGATAGCCCACCGAGATATTGGCGATCGGCAGGCCGGCGCCGTCGATCGCCGCCCCCAGCAGGGTGGCGGCGGCGGGCGCCAGAATGGTCAGCGGCATCGGGCCGCGAATGAACGTGTGCATTCCTTAGTTGGATCGTAACCCGCCACCCGGTCAAGAGCGATCAGGGTGGCGCCACACATGACGCAGGTAAAGGCCGAAGGCCATCAAGGCTGGACGCTGAAAGCCGCGCCGGCTTTACGGATTCCTTATGACGATGACGAGTGTCACAAAACCTTCATCATTCCATCGCCGTTCTGTAACACAGGGTGACTAGAGTGACGTCGCCAAAGCCTGCCCGGTTTGTGGCAACGATTCATTCGCTCGAACGGAGGAAATTCCATGAGCAAGAAACTGGCCGTCGCGGCCATCGCGCTCGCCACTGTCGCCTTCGCCGGCGCCGCCCAGGCCCGCGACCAGATTCGCATCGTCGGCTCGTCGACGGTCTATCCGTTCACCACCGCCGTCGCCGAACAGTTCGGCAAGGCCGGCAAGTTCAAGACCCCGGTGGTGGAAAGCACCGGCACCGGCGGCGGCTTCAAGCTGTTCTGCGCCGGCATCGGCCCGGATCACCCGGACCTGACCAACGCGTCCCGCGCCATCAAGAAGAGCGAAGTCGAGACCTGCGCCAAGAACGGCGTGGCCGAGATCGTCGAGATGAAGGTCGGTTATGACGGCATCGTGCTGGCCGCCTCGAAGAAGGCCAAGCACATGGACGTCACCCGCGCCCAGATCTTCCTGGCCCTGGCCAAGGAAATTCCGCAGGGCGGCAAGCTGGTGCCGAACCCTTATACCATGTGGAACCAGATCGACCCCAAGCTGCCGGCCCAGAAGATCGAAGTGCTGGGCCCGCCGCCGACCTCGGGCACCCGTGACGCCTTCATCGAGCTGGTGATGGAAGTCGCCGCCGAGAGCTTCCCGGACCTCAAGGAACTGAAGAAGACCGACGAGAAGGCCTTCAAGAAGGCCTATGCCTCGATCCGTGAGGACGGCGGCTATGTCGAAGCCGGCGAGAACGACAACCTGATCGTTCAGAAGCTGGACGCCAACCCGAACGCCTTCGGCATCTTCGGCTATTCGTTCCTGGACCAGAACGGCGACAAGCTGCAAGGTTCGATGGTCGACGGCGTCGCGCCGACCTTCGAGGCCATCGCGGGCGCCAAGTATCCGGTGTCGCGTCCGCTGTTCGTCTATGCCAAGAAGGCCCATGTCGGGCAGATCCCCGGCATCAAGGAATACCTGGCCGAGTACACCGCCGAAAAGGCCTGGGGCAAGACCGGCTATCTGGCCGACAAGGGCCTGATCCCGATGCCCGATTCCGAGCGCAAGGAATGGGCCGCCAAGATCAATGGTCTTGAAGCCCTGAAGATGTAAGAGTACCCAGGCGGCCGCCCTCTCCCCGATGGGCGGCCGCCCCTTTTTCTTTCCGCGTGGAAAGCCGTCATGACGCTGTTCATCCTGACCGTGGTTCTTCTGGCCCTGACCGTGCTGGGCTATCGCTTGGGGCGCGGTCGCGCCCTGGCTGTGGTCGAGGGCCATCCCCGCCAATTGCACTCGCTGCCAAGCTATCACGGCTATTGGGTCGCCCTGTGGTGCGGCCTGCCGGCCCTGGCGGTGATCATGGCCTGGCTGGCCTTCGAGCCGGCCCTGCTGCACGCCCTGGTCCTGGCGGCCCTGCCCACCGAGTTGCAGGCCTTGTCGGACGAGCGCCTGGCCCTGGTCTATAACGAGGTGCGCAACGTCGCCCGCCACGGCCACCCGGCCAGCTCGGCCGCCATCGCCGAGGCCGCGCGCCACTATGCCAGCCTGCGCCAGATCCTGTTCATCTCGGTCGCCACCGGTGCGCTGGCGCTGGCGGTGGCCGGCCTGGCCCATGCGCGGGCCCGCATCACCGTGTCGTTGCGCACCCGCAACCGGGTCGAAACGATCATCCGGGTGTTCCTGATCGCCGCCTCGCTGGTGGCGATCCTGACCACCGTCGGCATCGTGCTGTCGCTGTTGTTCGAATCGATCCGCTTCTTCCAGGCGGTGTCGATCTGGGAATTCCTGTTCGGCACCTCGTGGAGCCCGCAGATGGCGATCCGTTCGGATCAGGTCGGCAGTTCGGGCGCCTTCGGCGCCGTGCCCCTGTTCGCCGGCACGTTGCTGATCGCCGGCATCGCCATGATCGTCGCCGTGCCGCTGGGCCTGTTGTCGGCGATCTACATGTCCGAATATGCCGCGCCGAAATTCCGCGCCATCGCCAAGCCGCTTTTGGAAATCCTGGCCGGCATCCCGACCGTGGTCTACGGCTTCTTCGCCGCCCTGACCGTCGCCCCCTTCCTGCGCGACGCAGGCCAAGCCATCGGCCTGTCGGTGGCGTCGGAAAGCGCACTGGCCGCCGGCCTGGTGATGGGCATCATGATCATCCCCTTCGTGTCGTCCCTGGCCGACGACGTCATCACCGCCGTCCCGCACAGTCTGCGCGAAGGATCCTACGGTCTGGGCGCCACCAAGTCGGAAACCATTACCCAGGTGGTCCTGCCGGCGGCACTGCCCGGCATCGTCGGCGGTGTGCTGCTGGCCGCCAGCCGCGCCATCGGCGAGACCATGATCGTGGTGATGGCCGCCGGACTGGCCGCCAACCTGACCGCCAACCCCTTGGAAGCGGTCACCACCGTCACCACCCAGATCGTCACGCTTCTGGTGGGCGACCAGGAATTCGACAGCCCCAAGACGCTGGCGGCCTTCGCCCTGGGCCTGGTGCTGTTCACCGTCACCCTGGCCCTGAACGTGGTCGCCCTTTCCATCGTCAACCGGTATCGGGAAAAGTATGACTGACACCAGCACCGCCGTTCCGGCCGCGACGCGCCAGTCGATCGACACCGCCGCCGCCCACCTCAAGCGCCGCTATCGCGCCGAACGCCGCTTCAAGGCGGTGGGCTTGGGCGCCATCTTGCTGGCCATGGGCTTCCTGGTCCTGCTGCTGTGGACCATCATCTCGAACGGCGCCTCGGCCTTCATGCAGACCTATATCCGGGTCGATGTGACCTTCGACGCCGCCGCCATCGACGGCGACGACCTGCCCGGCCTGGTCAAGAGCTCGATCCAGCAGCGCTTCCCGGCGGTGGAAAGCCGCTCGGAAAAGCGCGAGCTGGCCAGCCTGCTGTCCAGCGGCGCCGATCTGGACATCCGCCGCGCCCTGGCCGCCGACCCGTCGATCAAGGGCACCACCCAGCCCCTGTGGATGGTGGCGTCCGACGATGTCGACATGGCGATGAAGGGCTATGTCTCGCGCCAGCCCGGCCTGGCCGGCAACCGCCTGACCGACCGCCAGATCGCCTGGCTGGCCGAGCTGGAGGCCGCAGGCGCGGTCAAGAAGCGCTTCAACACCATCTTGTTCTCGTCGGGCGACTCGCGCGAGCCGGAACTGGCCGGCCTTTGGGGCGCGGTGGTCGGCTCGGTGTTCTCGCTGGCCATCACGCTTCTGGTGTCGTTCCCGCTGGGCGTCGCCACCGCGGTTTATCTCGAGGAATTCGCCCCCAAGAATCGCTGGACCGCACTGATCGAGGTCAACATCAACAATCTGGCCGCCGTGCCCAGCGTAGTGTTCGGCCTGCTGGGGCTGGCGATCTTCTTGAATTTCCTGGGCATGCCGCGCTCGGCGCCACTGGTCGGCGGCCTGGTGCTGGCACTGATCTGCCTGCCCACCATCATCATCGCCGGCCGCGCCGCCCTGAAGGCGGTGCCGCCCTCGATCCGCGAGGCTGCACTGGGCCTGGGCGCCTCGAAGCAGCAGGTGGTGACCGACCATGTGCTGCCGCTGGCCATGCCCGGCATCATGACCGGCACCATCCTGGGCATGGCCCATGCCCTGGGCGAGACCGCTCCGCTTCTGATGATCGGCATGGTCGCCTTCATCGTCGACATCCCGGCCACGCCGCTGGACCCGTCGGCGGTGCTGCCGGTCCAGGTCTATCTGTGGGCCGACAGCCCGGAACGCGCCTTCGTCGAGCGGACCTCGGCGGCGATCCTGGTGCTCTTGGTGTTCCTGGGCGCCATGAACCTGGCGGCCATCATGCTCCGCAAGAAATTCGAACGCCGCTGGTAGGACCCAAACGATGACCCATCTCCCGTCCCGCCTTGCCAAGGTTTCCGCCCGTGACGTCAATGTCCATTACGGCGAGAAACACGCATTGAAGCATGTCGATCTCGACATCCGCGCCAACGAGGTCACCGCCTTGATCGGGCCTTCGGGCTGCGGCAAGTCGACCTTCCTGCGCTGCATCAACCGCATGAACGACCAGATCGAGAACGCCCACGTCTCGGGCGCGCTGACCCTGGACGGCCAGGACATCTACGACAAGGGCATCGACGTGGTGCAATTGCGCGCCCGCGTCGGCATGGTGTTCCAAAAGCCCAACCCCTTCCCCAAATCGATCTTCGACAATGTCGCCTATGGCCCGCGCATCCACGGCCTGGCCCGCGATCAGGCCGAACTGGACGAGATCGTCATGACCAGCCTGGAAAAGGCCGGCCTGCTGACCGAGGTCCGCGACCGCCTGGACGAGCCCGGCACCGGCCTGTCTGGCGGCCAGCAGCAGCGTCTGTGCATCGCCCGCGCCATCGCCGTCAGCCCGGAACTGATCTTGATGGACGAGCCCTGCTCGGCCCTGGACCCCATCGCCACCGCCAAGGTCGAGGAACTGATCGACGAATTGCGTGAGAATTACACCATCGTTATCGTCACCCACTCGATGCAGCAGGCCGCCCGCGTGTCGCAGCGCACCGCCTTCTTCCATCTGGGCGAACTGGTCGAGGTGGCCGACACCGAGCAGATCTTCACCAATCCCCAGCATCCGCTGACCCAGGGCTACATCACCGGCCGCTTCGGGTAAGGACACACGCATCATGACCGAACATACCGTCAAATCCTTCGACGACGAGTTGACCCACCTGTCCAACACCATCTCGCGCATGGGCGGGCTGGCGGAAGCGCAACTGGCCGGCGCCCTGCAGGCACTGGCCAACCGCGACAGCGACCTGGCGGTGCGCATCGCCGCCTCGGACGCCCAGGTCGATGTGCTGGAACAAGACGTCCAGCATTTCACCGTCCGCCTGCTGGCCCTGCGCCAGCCGGTGGCGGCCGATTTGCGCCACATCGTCGCCGCCTTGAAGATCGCGTCCGAGTTGGAACGCATCGCCGACTATGCCGCCAACGTGGCCAAGCGCTCGCTGGTCTTGAACCAGCAGCCGGCGGTCAAGCCGGTCGGCGCGGTGATCAATCTGGGCCGGCTGGTTCAGACCATCTTGAAGGACATCATGGACGCCTATGTCGAGCAGGACGTGGCCAAGGCGATCGGGGTGTGGAACCGCGACGAGGAGGTCGATGACCTCTATACCGGCCTGTTCCGCGAGCTGATCACCTACATGATGGAAGACCCCCGCACCATCACCGCTTGCACCCACCTGATGTTCATGGCCAAGAATATCGAGCGAATCGGCGATCACGCCACCAACATCGCCGAAACCCTGCATTTCCTGGTGGTCGGCACGCCGCTGAAGGGTGCCCGCCCCAAAGGTCCGTCCGTCGAGGCCCAATGATGACCAAGCCGCTGATTCTGATCGTCGAGGACGAGGCCGCCCTGGCCACCATGCTGCGCTACAACCTGGAAAAGGACGGCTATCGCGTCTGCGAGGCCGGCGACGGCGAGGAAGCGCTGGCGGTGGCGTCGGAAAGGAAACCCGACCTGGCCCTGCTGGACTGGATGCTGCCCAGCCTGTCGGGCATCGAGGTGTGCCGCCAGTTCCGCCGCAAGGCGGCGACGCGCGACATGCCGATCATCATGCTGACGGCGCGCGGCGAGGAACGCGACAAGATCCGCGGTCTCAATACCGGGGCCGACGATTACATGACCAAGCCGTTCTCGATCCCCGAACTGATGGCCCGGGTCCGCGCCCTGTTGCGCCGTGCCCAGCCGGTGGCGGAAAAGGGCAGCCTGGCCTTCGCCGACATCCGCATGGATTTGGCGGCCCACCGCGTCACTAGGGCCGAGCGGGCCATCCATCTGGGCCCGACCGAGTTCCGCCTGCTGCAATTCTTCATGGGCCATCCCGGCACGGTGTTCAGCCGCGAGGAATTGCTGAACTCGGTGTGGGGCCCCGACATCTATGTCGAGCCGCGCACGGTGGACGTCCATATCCGCCGCCTGCGCAAGGCGCTGAACGGCGACAACGGGGCCGAGCCCGATCTGATCCGCACGGTGCGCGCCGCCGGCTATTCGCTGGATATGGACGAGAGCGCTTAGACCCGATGCAGGTGGTCGAGGATCTTCTTGTCTTCCTCGACGATGTGCCGATAAAGCCAGACGTTCAAGAACCGCTCGATATCGACCGGGCTGCGCTCGTTCTGGCCCAGGGCCAGTTCCTCGCGGAACTCGCGCACTTCGTCCAAAAGACTTTGATGCAGGCGCTCGTGGACATGCACCGCCGGAATGTGGATGTTGCGCATCACCCGTTCTTCGTGGGCGAAATGGTCGGAAACCTGCTCGATCAACTGGTCCAACCCGTCCAGCAGCGCATCCTTGGTCAGGCCGGCATTGATGGCGGCGAACAAGGCCTCGGCGGAATTGATCAGCGCATGATGCTGGCGGTCGATCGAGACCACGTCGACGCTTAGTGCTTCTTTCCAGCTCATCGAGAACCCACCCTGTGCACACCCAGGATAGTTTTAGAGCAATCTTAATTGATCATGCAACACCCTCGGGGCATCGCTGCCGGCGGCACGCCAAATCCGAGGAACCGATGACCGACTGGGCCGAAACCTACGACCAATCATGGGCTGCCCGCGAGGCGGTCTTTGCCGCCTTGCTGGAACAAGAAGACAGCCTGGCCCGGGTCCTGGCCCGCTTCGACAATTTCGAGCGCGGCCATCGATTGCTGACCAAGGACGGCGAGGTCCGCTATTTCGCCAAGCCACAGGCCCCCGATCCGATCGGCGCGCTGAACCCCACCACGCAGCAGGCGTTCCACGGCCAGATGCTGGCGGCATCGGACTATTTCGAGTTCCGCCGCGACCGCTTGCTGGCCGACCTGTCCCAGACCGCCGATTGCGTGATCGAGCTGGGCAGCGGCTATGGCCGCCAAGTGTTCGCCTTGTGGCTGGCCGGGGCCAATGCCCAGGCCCGGTACGTGGCGGCTGAACCCTCGGCCATCGGCCGGCGGCTGACACAGCGCCTGGCCGCCCTGGAACCACGCCTGAAGCTGGAATGCCACCCGTTCGACTTCCGCAGCGCCACCTTGCCGGCCGTCGCCCCCGATCAGCGGGTCCTGCTGTTTTCGTCGTGGGCGTCGATGTATGCAGCGCCCCTGGACCGTTCCCTGTTCCGGGCCATCGCCGCCCATCCCGGTCCGGTGACCTGCGTGTTCATCGAACCGTTCGGCTTCCAGTTGAACCCGCAAGCGCCGTTCGCCGCCCAGCAACGGGGCCAGATGGAAGCGCAGGCCATGAACACCGATTTCTTCGAGGCCTTGCGCAAGGAAGGCACCGCCGCCGGGCTGGAACTGGTCAGCGTCGCCCCCGACCTGTTCGGCCGCACCGACGAAACCCTGCAATTGGCCTCGATCATCATCGCCGAAAAGGCGGGTCAGGACGCCTGCGCCGAAATGTAATTGGCCAGGATCATGTCCTCGTTCAGCAACTCGCGGAAATAGACGCTTTCCAGCTCGCCCAGGATGGTGCTGGCCAACCCCAGATTCTCGTCGGACAAGGCCCGTTCCAGGTCGATGACCTTGTCGCGGGTGGTGGCATGCTTGGCCTGGTGGACGGCCGCACCGGGAAAGCCTAGCCGGGTCATCATTTCGCCCTCGACTTTGAAATGGCCTTCAACTTTGGTGACGAAGTCGCGCGCCATCGCCAGGGCGGCCCGCACCGACTTGGCGTGCACCGCTTCGGACAGGTCCCCCATCAGGTAGAACATGTCGCGATGTGCCTCATCAAGGGCGGCGACCCCGACATTCAGACCATCCATCCAAGGTAGGCGGTGCAAAGCGACCTCCGACACCAGCTCAACTGTTTGATTATAGAGCCAGCCGGGGTCTCGGAAGCAATCGGGTAAACCCCCCTTTATTTGTGGTTTTGTCGGAAGGTTGCGTCCACCGCCTGCGCTCGGTCATCATGGCCCCATGCTGCTCAACCTTGTCCACCTGCTGCCCGACCCGTCCGGAGCCCTGATCTGCCCCAAGGAAAGGCTGGTGGCAATCGCCGATCCATGCCGGGACGGCGACAAACCCAAGACGATCGGCGACGTGATCAAACAGGTGGCGACAGTGTTGCGCCAGCGACGCCCGGCCCGGGTGGTGTGGATGGGCCACGCCCTGCCGACCCTGGTCGGGGCCACCGGCACCCACAAGGACGACCTGATCCGTTTGATCGACACGACCGAGTGGTGGTGGATATCGGACCGGACGGTGCCGGCCGACCTGCCCGGCCAGGCAGGGACGGAACTGAAGGTGGGCGGCCTGACCTTGCGGGTCGGTCCGACCAGCGGCCGCTTGCCCGGCGAGGTCAATGCCGGCCTGTCGCCGCAGGCCTCGTACGATGGCGCCACATATCCTTGCTATGTGCTGGATGGGCGGCGCCTGATTCTGCCGGCCTTCGGCCCGCGCCCGGATGGCGGCTGCGACGTGATGAGCCCGCCGATCCAGTCACTGTTCCGCCGCCCGTTCCAGGTCCTGATGCTGGCGGGCGGGCGAATCCTGACCCGCCCGCGACCCCGCCTGGACGGCGCCAAACCGGCCACGAGCGGCGGCGGCGGCAGGCGATTGTCGCTGTTCGGGGAAACCGAGCCATGAGTGAACGCCCGGTCCTGGTCTGGCTGCGCCGCGATCTGCGCCTGGCCGATCAACCCGCCTTCCACGCCGCCGCCGCCCGAGGCCCGGTCATCGCCGTCGCCATCGACGATCCGTCCGCCCCCTGGTCGCCCGGTGGCGCCAGCCAATGGTGGCATCATCACGCCTTGGCCGATCTGCGCCGGAATCTGGGCGGTGCCCTGGTGGTGCGCCGCGGCGACACCGTCTTGCAACTGGCCCGACTGGCCGCCGAATGCGGGGCCAAGGCGGTGTGCTGGACCCGCCACCCCGAGCCGCACGAACAGGCGGCCGAGGCCGCCCTGGCCGCCGCCCTGGACGGCAGCGGCACCGAAGCGGTCGCCTGCCCCGGCGACATGCTGTTTGCGCTGGGTGCGGTCACCGGCACCCAGGGGCAGCCGCTGAAGGTCTTCACCGCCTTCTGGCGGGCCGCCCTTCGATTGCCGGCGCCGCCGGCGCCGCAGCCGGCGCCCGCCTTGCGTCATCCGTCCAGCCTGCCGCCTGGCGACGATTTGCCGCCGCTGCCGCGTCCTTGCTGGTGGGACGGACTGGACCGCACCTGGCAGCCGGGAGAAGCCCAGGCCCAGGCCCGCCTGGATCGTTTCCTGGCCGCCGGGCTGGATGGCTATGCAAGCCTGCGCGACCGGCCCGACCGCGACGGAACCTCGGGCCTGTCGCCCCACCTGGCCTTCGGCGAGATCTCGCCGCGGCAGATGTGGCACGCCATCCAGGCCCGCCCCGCCAGCCCGGGGGCCGAGACCTTGCTGAAACAACTGGGATGGCGCGAGTTCAGCCGTCATCTGCTGGCCCGCCATCCCGACCTGCCCGACCGGCCGCTCGACCGCCGTTTCGCCCGCTTTCCGTGGCGCGACTCGGCCGCCGATTTCGCCGCCTGGAGCATGGGGCGCACCTGCATCCCCATCGTCGATGCCGGCATGCGCCAGTTGTGGACCACCGGCTGGATGCACAATCGGGTCCGGATGATCGTGGCCTCGGTCCTGGTCAAAAGCCTGATGATCCCGTGGCAGCAGGGCCAGGCCTGGTTCTGGGACACATTGGTCGATGCCGACCTGGCCAACAACGCCGCCTCGTGGCAATGGGTGGCCGGCAGCGGCGCCGACGCCGCCCCCTATTTCCGCATCTTCAACCCGATCCTGCAGGGCGAGAAATTCGACCCGGCCGGCGATTATGTGCGAACCTGGGTGCCGGAACTGGCCGACCTGCCGGCCAAGCTGATCCATCGGCCGTGGCTGGCCGGCCGCCCGGCCCCGATCGTCGATCTGGCCGCCGCGCGCGAGCGTGCCTTGGCCGCCTATCGCGGGCTTTAGGGCGTAAACTCATAAACCGCTTGGTGCTCTGCACGCCCCGCAAGGCCATATAATCCGCCGGGAAATGCAGGCGATAGCGGGGCTATCGCCAAATTTGACGGCGAGGGTTAGATGGCCTTGCGGGGCGTGCCCTTCGGGTTTGCCTAAGACGCTGTACTGCGACGTCATCTTCGCTTGGCTGTACCCTCAAGGTACAGCCATCGCTCGTTTCCTTGCATTACAGCGTCTTAGGCAAACAGAGCACGAAGCGGTTTATGAGTTTACGCCCTAAGCTATTCGCCGGCAGCCAGGCGGTCCAGCCGGTCGCGATCCAGCCGGAAGCAATTGGGGGACACTTCCGTCACCACACCCTGACGCTTGAAATCCGCCACCGCCCGGCTGGCGGTTTCAGTGGTCAGCGACAAGATGGCGCCCACATCCTCGCGCCCAAGCAGCCGAATCGGTTCCTCGCCGGCGAGGTTGGCCAGATGCAGGAACAGACGGGCCAGCCGCTGCCGGGCGGTGCCGGTGTTCAGGTCGGTCAGCCATTCGTCGGCCAGCTTCAAGGATTGCGACCATTTGGCCATCAATTGGCGGTGCAGGCGCGGCGTCTCGCGGTTCAGTCGCTCGACCACCTCGCGCGGCAGGCGGCAGACCAGGGCCGGCTGCAGCACCTGGGCGGAATGCTCATAGCAGCCGCCGGCCAGAACCTCCAGCCCGGCCACCGACCCCGACCCCAGCAGGCGCACGATGCGCTGGCCGCCATCGGGCATGTATTGCATCAGCTTGATCAGCCCCGAGCGGATGGTATAGGCGGCGACGCCGTCGTCACCGGCCTGATACAGAAAGCCGCCGGCTTCGATCAGCACCTCCTCGATGGGGACGTGGATCAGCTGGAAATCGGCCTCTTGCAGGTCGGCGAACAGCACCAGGTCGCGAATGCCGCAGGTCTTGCACTCGGCCTTGCCCAGCCAGGCGGCGTCGATCTGCCCGCGCTTCATTCCCGGCTCTCCCGCTTGATCTGTTGAATCAGCCGCTCGATTCCATCCAGAAAGCGCGAGCGATCCTGGCGGGTGAAGCCGGCCGGGCCTCCGGTCACCGCGCCGGTCTCGCGCAAATCCTTCATCAGGTCCCGCATCGCCACCTGCATGCCGATGGAATTGTCGTCGAACACCCGCCCGCGCGGATCGATGGCCTTGGCCGCCTTGGCCAGCGCGCGGGCCGCCAGAGGAATGTCGGCGGTGACCACCACGTCGCCCTGTTCGGCCCGGTCGGCGATGACGTCGTCGGCGGCGTCGGCCCCTTCGGGCACCACCACCTGCTCGACCAGCCAATGGTCGATCCGGTGCCAGCGGTTGGACACGATCAATACCGGCAGCCGGTGGCGATCGGCCACCCGCAGCACCTCGTCCTTGACCGGGCAGGCATCGCCGTCGATGAGAATTCGCATGGTCCCCACACCATAGACGCATGGCGGCTCGGTGACAAATGTCACTGAAGCGCAAGCAAATATGCGCTAAACCTGATGTCGGGACAGGAGGACCAGGACATCACCATGAACGCGCACATCGACCCCAGCAACGTGCCCGTGCGTCCGCGCACCCAGGGCGAGGTTCCCTTTTACCGCGAGAAGGGCCAGGCGGTCCCGCGCGCCGTCAAGGGGGTGTTCCGAAGCTTGAAATGGTGGGCCAGCATCGTCTTGCTGGCCTGGTGGTATCTGGGTCCGTTCCTGCGCTGGGACCGTGGTCCCGACGCCCCCGGCCAGGCCATCTTGCTGGATATGGCCGGACGGCGGGCCTATTTCTTCGACATCGAGATCTGGCCGCAGGAAGTCTATTACGTCACCGGCCTGTTGCTGATCGCCGCCGTCAGCCTGTTCCTGATGAGCGCGCTGGCCGGCCGCGTATGGTGCGGTTTCCTGTGCTGGCAGACCGTCTATACCGACCTGTTCCAGAATATCGAGAAATGGGTGATGGGCGACCGTACCGCCCGCATCAGCCTGGCCCGCGCCCCGATGAGCGCCGAAAAGGCGGCCAAGACCGCCATCGTGGTGGGGTCGTGGTTCATCATCTCGCTGTTCACCGGCCTGGCCGCGACCTTGTGGTTCGGCGACGCCTTCCAGCAGATCCGCGACTTCTTCACCCTTGACGCCGATCCGGCGGTCTATCTGTTCACCACCATCATCGGCGGTTTCTGCTTCCTGCTGGCCGGGTTCGCCCGCGAGCGGGTGTGCGTCTATATGTGCCCCTATTCCCGCTTCCAGTCGGCGATGCTGGACGAACATTCGCTGGTGGTGTCCTACGAGACCTGGCGCGGCGAGCCGCGCGCCCCGGCCCCGGCCGACCTGAATTTCAGCGGCCGCGGCCATTGCGTCGATTGCAAGATGTGCGTCCAGACCTGCCCGACCGGCGTCGATATCCGCTGGGGCAACCAGTTGGCCTGCATCGGCTGCGGCCTGTGCATCGACGCCTGCGACCAGGTGATGGAGAAGTTCGGACTGCCCAAGGGCCTGATCAGCTATGATTCCAGCGCCCGCCTGCATGCCCGCGAGCACAAGGCCGAAGCCCCCGGCTTCAAGGTCATCCGTCCGCGCACCCTGGTCTATGGCGGCCTGCTGGCTATCGTCGCCACTGTCATGCTGACCAGCCTGCTGACCCGCGAGACCACCACCGTCAACATCTTGCATGAACGCACGCCCTTGTTCATCCAGATGTCCGACGGATCGGTGCGCAACGCCTATGTCTACAAGGTGCTGAACATGGTCCGCGAGGACCGCGTCTACACCCTGCGGGCCGAGGGCCTGCCCGGCCTGACCCTGGAACGGGTCGGCGGCACCGGCCAGGCGCAAGAGCTGGAACTGGCGGTCGACAAGGACACCGTCGGGACCTTCCGCCTGTTCGCCACGGCGCCGGAATCGGCGATGACCGGCAAAAGCGCCACCATCACCTTCATCCTGACCGAGAAGGACAAGGCCGGCAAACCGATCAGGAACGAATCGCTGTTCGCGGGACCGGGGCGGTAACGCCCAGAGCGGATCACAAGACCGGGGGTAATGTCCCGGTCTTGCCGCGGCCGACTTTTTTCACCACACTGCTGGGCCAACCAACAAAGGAGGACCGTCGCGATGGCCACCATCACGCTGAAGGGCAACCCCGTCAACACCAATGGCTCCCTGCCGGCCATCGGGTCCAAGGCGCCTGATTTCAAGCTGACCAAGACCGACCTGGGCGATTGCTCGCTGGCCGATTTCGCCGGCAAGATCGTCGTTTTGTCGATCTTCCCCAGCGTCGACACGCCGACCTGCGCGACCAGCGTGCGCAAGTTCAACGCCGAAATCGACAAGCTGGGCAACGCCGTGGTCATCTGCGCCTCGGCCGATCTGCCGTTCGCCCACAAGCGCTTCTGCGGCGCCGAGGGCCTGGAGCGCGTCGTCTCGGCGTCCGACATGCGTGACAAGGCGTTCGGCGAGCGCTTCGGCGTCAAGATCGTCGATGGCCCGCTGGCCGGCCTGCTGGCCCGCGCGGTGGTGGTGATCGGCGCCGACGGCATCGTCAAGCACACCGAACTGGTGGGCGAAATCGCCGACGAACCCAATTACGCCGCCGCCGTCAAGGCCGTCACTGGCTGAGGCCCCAAAAGGAATCCCCCCGGTCCTTGCGGGCCGGGGGGGGGGGAGCCACCCCCAACCATACGGGTAGATTTTTAGAGTTAAGTAAACATATTTAGTGTAAGGATATTACCCGACGACACGACGTTCGGGGCAGACCTTCCATGTTGATTCGCACCATTCGCGGCAAGTTCGCCGCCATTGGCCTGGCCGTTCTGGGCGTGGCCACGCTGATGACGGCAAACAGCCTGTGGACCGCCGAAAAGATGGAAGTCGGTGTCGAGGAATTGTCCGACGCCGCATCGGCTTTGCGCACCCAGATGACCGCCGACATGATGCACGACGCCCTGCGGGCCGATGCCTTCGCCGCCCTGGCCATGGCCGAAATCGGCGACGACGATGCCCAAAAGCATCTGCGCGAAGACCTTGCCACCCATATCGAACTATTCACCAAAAGCATCGAAGCCAACAAATCGATACACCTGCCCGACGACATCAAGGCCGCTCTAGGCGCCGCCGACAAGCCGCTGGCCGCCTATGCCCAACAGGTCCGCCGCACCGTCGATCTGGCCTTCACCGACCGCAAGGCGGCGCTGGCCTCGGTCGGCGAGCTGCAAAAGGCGTTCGACGACCTTGCCATCGTGATGGAGGCCATTTCCGACAAGATCGAGGCCCACGCCAAGGACATCCACGATGGCGCCGATGCCGCGGCCAACCGGGCCTTCGCCCTGGGACTGGCGACGGCAGGATTCACCGCGCTGATCCTGGCGGTGGTCGGCCTGTTCACCCGCAATTCGATCCTGTCGCCCCTGACCCGCATCACCGCCTCGATGAAGGCCCTGGCCGGCGGCGACCTGGAACGCCCGATCGCCGACCTTCAGCGCACCGACGAAGTCGGCAACATGGCCCAGGCGGTCGAGGTGTTCCGCAACAACGCCATCGAAGTCCGCAAGCTGCAGGCCGAGCAGGCCGAGCAGAAGCGTCAGGCCCAGGCCGCCCGTCATGCCGCCATGAAGCAGATGGCCGACGCCTTCGAATCCAGCGTCGGCAAGGTGGTGCAGACCGTCACCTCGGCCGCCACAGAATTGCAGGCGGCCTCGCAGCAGCTGGCGGCCTCGGCCAACGAAACCAGCGCCCAGGCCACCACGGTCTCCTCGGCCGCGCAGCAGGCTTCAAGCAACGCCCAGACGGTGGCCGCCGCCACCGAGCAGCTGTCGGCCTCGATCGCCGAAATCGCCCAGCAGGTCGAGCGTTCGCAGGCGGTCGCCACTCGCGCCGAGACCGAGGCCGAACAGGCCACCGGCCAGATCCGTCATTTGTCCGACGCCGTCGGCCAGATCAACGAGATCGTCAACCTGATCAACGCCATCGCTCACCAGACCAACCTTTTGGCCCTGAACGCCACCATCGAGGCCGCGCGCGCCGGCGAGGCCGGCAAGGGCTTCGCGGTGGTCGCCAACGAGGTCAAGGGACTGGCCAGCCAGACGGCACGCGCCACCGGCGAAATCGCCAACCACATCAAGGCCGTGCAGGAAGGGACGGCGTCTGCGGTTCATGCCGTCGATGCCATCGCCACCGTCATCGGCGAGATGAACGAGATCGGCAGTTCGGTCGCGGCGGCCGTGCAGGAACAAAGCGCCGCCACCGGCGAAATCGCCCGCAACATCGAACAGACCGCCGAAGGCACGCACGAAGTGTCGTCGAACATCGGCACCGTCGAACAGGCGGCCCGCGACACCGGCGGCGCCGCCGAGCAGATTCACACCTCGGCGACCGACCTGTCCCAACAGGCCGAGTATCTGCGCGCCGAGGTCGGGCGCTTCCTCGACCAGGTCCGCTCGGATCAGGATGAAATCACCTTGATGGAATGGAATGCCGATTACGATACCGGCGACCAGGCCGTCGATGCCCAGCACCACGCCTTCTTCGACCACGTCAACAAGACCTTCGCGGCGATGATGGGCGGCGATTCCTCGGGGGTGACCGGTGCCGCCATCGCCGACATCGTGGTCGAGATGACCGAACATTTCCGCGAGGAAGAGGCACTGATGAGCCGCCTGGCCTATCCGGCCATCGATCATCACCGTGAGTCGCATCGCCGCTTCCTGGAGCAGGCCGGCGCCCTGAAGGCCGACATGGAATCCGGCAAGGACGGGGCCGTCAACCGGACCTTCGAATATCTCGCGGCGTGGACCCGGGAACATTTCGCCAAGGACGATCACGACCTGGCGCTGTTCCTGCGCAACAGCAAGGCGGCATAGATCTTGCTGCGACAGGGTCGCAGCAAGATCTCGGAAGATATGCCGGTCAGGTGATTCCGAAGCGCGACAGGCATTCGGCGAGATCGTCGCCGAATTGCGGCCCCTTGCGGATCAGCGCCGCGCGCGGCGGCAGGCCGGCCAGCTTGGGATGTCCCCAGGCGTAGCTGGTGAACAAGGCGAACGGAGTTCCCTGGGTCACCGGCATCGCCGATAGGGCGCAGCCCAGATCGACGCCGGAAAGGCTGCCCAGCTCCATCGAGGCGACCACCATGTCGGGCTTGGTGTGCACCACCATTTCCAGCGCTTCGAACGGATTGCGCACGACCGAGGTGCGATAGCCGCAGGCGGCCAGTTCGCGCTCGACGATCCGGCTCATGGCCTTTTCCGGGACCACCAGCATGACCTCGATATTCTTTTGGACGATCGGGCCGAAATCGATGTCGACGGCGCGCTTGGCCGGCAAGGCGCGAGCCACCGCCGGCATGTCGGCACCTGAATCGTCGCCGTCGGCCAGCTTGTCGATGCGGTCGATATAGACCTGAATGGCGTCAAGGTCGCCCTCGCTCAGGACCTTCAGGTCGGCCAGATATTCGTCAAGGCGGTGGGTCACCAGCTTGATCAACGGCACGTTCAGGGCCTGGGCGTTGCTGCGCAGGCTGCTGGCGTCGCGCTTCAAGGTGGCCAGGCCTTCTTCGGCGGTCACGCTTTTCGAGCGCAAGTTCCCCAAGAGAACCTGCAAGGCACTGGCAGTATCGCGCAGCTCCTCGAGGAACTCGGCGACGACGCGGCGTTCATTTTCGTTATCGACGGTATCAAAAGCGGACATTCACTCCCCCGAACTCGAACGAATCCCAGGGATGCTCTATAACACGGCCAAGGCCCGGGTGTCCTGCCCCAGAATTCGCCGTGCAGCAGTCTGGAAAATGCGGGCCACGCCGGCTCGGCTCAGCCGCAAGCGGCCTTGCAATTCGGCTTGCCCTTTTCGGCCTGGATCATGTCGGCCAGGGTATAGCGGTCGAGCGAGGTGAAGAACGCGTCGAGCCCTTCGGAAAAAGCGTGACGGGCGACACACGAGGAATCGAGAAGGCAAGCCTCGTCCGGCGCGTCACGCATGCAACGGGCCAAGGCGAAATCGTCCTCGACCTGACGGACCAGTTGGCCGATCCGAATCGAGGCTGCGTCGATCCGCAGGCGCACGCCGCCATACTTGCCGCGCACCGTCTCGAGATAGCCGGCGCGCCCCAACTGATGAACCACCTTGGTCAGATGGTTCTTCGAGATCGCATGTTCGGCGGCGATGTCGTTGATGGTGGTCAGTGCCCCGGGCCGAAGGCCCACGTGAACCAGAACCCGCAAGGCATAGTCGGTATGCAATGTCAGACGCATAATCCCGCCATTCGCTTTCCCCCGCGTTCACAGCCGGGCGATCTTCTATTAGTTGAGATGCGCGGTCAATGCCAAGATCGGCATGCCACCCATGCGGTAGAACGATTCCAGCCTCCATAGAACCTTTCTTTGTGCTGCTTGCAGGGATACAACAGAAGAAGTTGCCAGTGCTGGGGGACGGTGGTGTCCAAAGTCGTGCCTTATCTCTGGTCCGCGTGTGTCGCGTTGATGGGCTTTTTGTCGGCGGCCAGCGCCGGCGCCCGCGAGCTGCGCGTCGCCGACACCCATCCCCAGGCCTATCCCACGGTGCAGGCGCTGGAGCATATGGGGCGGCTTCTGGACGAGCGCTCGAACGGGCGCCTGACCCTGAAAATCTTTCACTCGCGGGTTTTGGGGGAAGAGGTCGAAACCATCCAGCAGACCTTGGCCGGCGCGCTGGAGATGACCCGGGTCAACCTGACGCCCTTGAACGCCACCATTCCGGAAACCGTCGTCGCCTCGCTGCCGTTCCTGTTCAACTCGGCCGCGCATATGCACAAGGTGGTCGATGGCCCGGTGGGAGCCGAAATCGGCCGCGCCTTCGAGGCGCATGGTTTCGTCCTGCTGGCTTATTACGATTCCGGGGCCAGGTCGTTCTATACCCGCGACAAGCCGATCCAGCGCCCGGCCGACCTGAAGGGCCTGCGCATCCGCGTCCAGCAATCGCCGCTGGCCGAGGCGATGGTGGCGGCTTTGGGGGCCAGGCCGACGCCGCTGGCCTATGGTCAGGTGGCGGTGGCCTTGCGGACCGGACTGATCGACGGCGCCGAGAACAATCTGCCGTCCTACCATGACGCCGGCCACTATCAGGCGGCGGGGCATTACGCCCTGACCGAACATGTGATGGCGCCCGAGGTCTTGATGATGTCCAAGCGGGTCTGGGACCAGTTGCCGGCCGCCGATCGCGCCCTGATCCGCCAGGCCGCCGCCGATTCGGTCCCCGAGATGCGCCGGTTGTGGGCCGAGCGCGAGAAGGTCGCGGCCCAAGCCCTGGCCGATGCCGGCATCGTCCCGGTTGCGGTGGACAAGGCGCCTTTCCAAGCCGCCATGCGGCCGGTCTATGACCGTTTTGCCACGACACCCGCCTTGAAGGACCTGGTGCGCCGCATCCAGGCGACCAGATAGGCGGCGCCATGGGCAAACCCCTCGCCATCAGCCACTGGATCAGGTTCTTGCCGATCAGCTGGCGCATTCCGCTGGTGGTGGGGCTCAATGCCGTGGTGGTGATCGCCATCGGCCTGCTGGCGTGGCAAGGTGCCGCCCTGGTGGGCGCCGACCTTGATGAACTGCGCCTGGTCCAGGGCCGCATCCACCAGCTGACCGCGATCGACGCCCAGTCGGGCCGACTGCAAAGCCAGATCCGCCAATATCTCAACTCGCCTTCCGACGAAGCGCTGAAGGACATCATCCGCCGTTCGGAAGACCTGTTCGCCGCCCTGGCCGATCCCACCCTGGCCCAAACCGTCGGGCCATCCGAGCTCGCGCAAATCACCGACGCGGCACGCCGGTTCGTCGCCGGCTTTCAGCGCCTGAAAGCGATCAACGCGGAAATCTCTCGCATCTACGAATCCGACATCTTGCAGTCGGCCAAGGAACTGTCGGGGCTTTATTCGATCCTGAACGCCTCGGTGCGCTCGCGGCCCGGCAGCCTGTTGGAACCGGCGCTGGTCAAGTCGCACGAGCATTTCGTCGAAGCCCTGATCGCCGTCAACACCTTCTATTTCACCGGCGATCCCGCCCAAGGCCGCCCGGCCCGGGCAGCACTGGGCCGGGTGGCCGAAACCGTGCCGATCCTGGTCGAATTGGCCGCCACCGACCTGCAGCGCGATTCGCTGCAGGTGATCGGCCGGCGTCTGGCCACCATCGACGCCGCCACCCAGGCCATCGCCGACACCTATGGCCTGCGCGCGGCCACCCTGGCCAACGAGGTCGATTCCAACCAGGCGACGATGGCACTGGTGGTCGACCGCGTCGTTTCCCAGGGACACGACCGCGAGGTCATGCTGCAAAGCCAGTCGAAAGGGCTGCTGGTCCGCGTTGGCCTGACCGGTGCGATCCTGGGATTGATTTTGCTGGTGGTGGGCTCGATCGCCAGCTGGAGTATCGGCCAATCCATCCGCCAGCCCCTTCAGCGTCTGCGCCAACGCATGGAGGCCGGGGCGCGCGGCGACTGGAGCGGCGAGATCGAAGGCGCCGACCTGCCCGACGAATTGGCGGCGATGGCCCGCACGGTCGAGGTCTTTCGTCGCGATGCCCTGGCCAAGGCCCGCCTGGAAACCGAACAGGCGCGCGACCTTGCCCGCGAGGCCGAGGCCAAGCGCCGCACCCTGCAAGATCTTCTGGTCCAGATCGAGGCCCACGAGCATGGCGCCCCCTTCGCCCGGCCGCTGGTCCCGGCCGCCGTCAGCGGCGAGACCGCCGAGATCGCCGCCGTCTTCAACCGCGTGCTGTCGAAATTCCACCACGCCACCCGCGATCGCGACAGTGCCATCCGTGAACTGACCCTTGCCAAGGAAGCGGCCGAGGCCGCCAACCAGGCCAAGTCTGCGTTCCTGGCGGCGATGAGCCACGAAATCCGCACGCCGATGAATGGCGTTGTCGGCATGCTGGAAGTGCTGACCCATTCGCCGCTGTCGCCCGACCAGGCCGAATTGGTGGCGACCGTGCGCCAGTCGGGCCTGGCTTTGCTGTCGATCATCGACGACGTGCTGGATTACTCGAAGATCGAGGCCGGGCGGCTGGAGCTGGAGACCCGCGCGGTGTCGCCGGCCCAAGTGATCGACGGCGTCATCCAAACCCTGAATGGAGCCGCCGCCAAGAAGGGATTGGTGCTGGAAGCCTTTGCCGACCCGGCCCTGCCGGCGCTGATCCTGGCCGACCCGGCCAGGCTTTCCCAGATCCTGTTCAATCTGGTCGGCAACGCCATCAAGTTCACCGAGCAGGGCCTGGTCCGGGTCTTCGCCGTCCGCACCGAGCATGCCCAGGGCCGCGTCGGCCTGTGCATCCGCGTCGTCGATACCGGCATCGGCATTCCCGACGATGTTCAGCCGTCATTGTTCCGGCCCTTCACCCAAGGGGAATGCTCGAGCACCAGGCGATTCGGCGGCACCGGCCTGGGCCTGTCGATCACCCGCCGGCTGGTCGATCTGATGGGCGGGCGGATCGCCTTGTTCAGCAATCAGGGTCAGGGATCGACCTTCGTCATCGATCTCGACTTCCCGGTGGCGTCCAGCCCGGACCAAGCCCCGCCGCCCCCGATCGACCTGATGGGGGTCAGGGTGTTGGTGGTCGCCCGTGACGCCGCCGAACGGACCATGATCGCCCGCGCCGCCGAGGAAGCCGGCGCCGCCGTGGTGCGGGTTTCGGAAATGGCCGGCGCCCTGGCCGCCTCGGCCAAGGCCGTCAACACCCGGGCGCCGTTCGGGGTGGCGGTGATGACCCTGGAAGGCCGCGATCTGGGCGAGCTCGCCAGCCTGGCGGATACCCCGCTGTTGCTGATCCGCGACAGCTTCGATTCCCCCGACGATCCGCTGCTGGAACGTTTTCCCCGCTGCCGGGGCTTCCTGGGCCGGCCGATCGATCCGGACGCGGTCGCGGCGGCCATCGCCAAGGTCACCGCCCCCCACCCGACCGTCGCCGCCATGCCGCCGCCCGAGCCCCAGCCCGCAGCCGTCGCACCGCCGCCCGACACCGGTCTGTCGATTCTGGTGGCCGAGGACCACCCGGTCAACCAGCAGGTCATCCTTCGCCAGCTGCGTATTCTGGGCCATCATCCCGAGATGGTCGCAGACGGCGCCGCCGCCCTGGACCTGTGGCGCCGCCGCAAGTTCGACCTGATCATCACCGACTGCCACATGCCGGTGATGGACGGCCTGCAACTGACCGCCGAGATCCGCGCCGAAGAGCTCAAGCAAGGCGGCCGCATCCCCATCCTGGCGTTGACCGCCAACGCCCTGGGCGGCGAGGCCGAACGATGCATCGCCTGCGGCATGGACGGGTTCTTGACCAAACCGGTGGACATGATGCAATTGCGCCAGGCCCTGGCCCTTCTCACCACGGCCGGTTCGCCCAATCCGTCGGAGCCGCGACCATGAAGCCGTCGCGCCTGTCGTTCCGACTCGCCAGCGCCAAAGGCTGGCTTGGCCATGCGCGGCTGGTGGTGGCCATCCTGGCGCCGATGGTGGCCCTGGTGGTCTTCTCGGTGATGATGGTCAACGACCGCCTGCAGGATTATCGCCGCAATTCGGACCTGCTGAAGGTGGCGCAACTGGCCCGTTCATCGCGGGCGCTGACCCGCGAGTTGGAAGCCGAGCGCAGCCTGTCCACCCAGGCCATGAGCGGCCTGACCACGTCTTGGGTTCCCACGCTGGTCGAGCAGCGCCAGCGGGTCAACGACCGACTGGCCGAGTATCAGGGGCTGGCGCGGCACGCGCGGAAGGGAGCCGACGCCACCTCGGAAAAGGGACTGCCGACCGAGCTGATCGATCGGGCGCGCGCCGCCGTCGATGGCAATGGCGACTTGCGCACCGCCATCGAGAACTATTCGGTCGTCATCGCCGCGGCGGATCGAATGGCCGAGAATTCAGCCCCGCTGGAACTGACCAACCTGATCGCCGCCTACATGGATTTGGGCAGCGTCCAGGATCGCATCGAACGCGCGCGGACCATCGGCGCGGCGATGATCGCGCAAGGAGCGGCCGACCGCGAGATGGTCGGCCTGTTCGCCGAGGCGCGCGCCGAGCGCAATGCCTTCACCGAATCCTTCCGCCACCACGCCCCCGCCGCTCAGGCCCACATCTTCGCCGAATTGGTGCGCGGCCCGGTCCCCGAGGAAATCGATCGGCTGCACCGCCTGGCCCTGGCCGGCAAGCTGCGCGCCGCCGACACAGAAACCTGGCACCGCGCCCATTTTGCCATGCGCGATCTGGTCGAGCGGGCCGAGACCCGGCTGGAGGCCGATGTCGAGGCGGTGATCGGCGGCGCATTGTCCGAGACGCGCACCACCTTTTATCTGGTGCTGGCGGGCACGGTCCTGCTGGTGGCCTTCTCGCTCGAGACCCTGAGGCGCAGCGAGCGTCGGGCCGTCCTGTGGCAGGAAGAGGCCCGCAAGCTGTTCCGCGCCGTCGAGCAAAGCCCGGTGGCGGTGATGATCACCGACACCAAGGGCGACATCGAATACACCAACCCCGCCTTCACCCGCATGACCGGCTTCGAGCGGGCCGAAATGATCGGCCAGAATCCGCGCGTGCTGAAATCCGACCAGGTGGTGCCGGGAACCTACGAGGATTTGTGGCAGACCATCCGTGCCGGCCAGGAATGGCGCGGCGAGGTGGTCAACCGGCGCAAGGACGGCACCCTTTACCGCGAAAAGATGACCGTCGCCCCGGTCAAGGACGGTGCCGGCGACATCGACAGCTATATCGCCCTGAAGGAAGACGTCACCGAGGTCCATCAACTCCGCCAGGCGCTGGAACACGAACACGCCCATCTGCGCCAGATCCTGGCGTCGATCCGCGACGGCATCGCCCTGATCGACGGCGATGACACCATGCTTTACGGCAATCCCGCTCTGGAAGCCGCGTTCGGACCGATCGCCGGACGCAAGGCGCAGGACTATTTCGGCCAGGTGCTGCCGGCGGGCGGCGAATGGCAACCGGCCGGCAGCCCATTGACCTACGAGGTGACGACCATCCCCCTGCCCAGCCCCGACGGATCGGCGGCGATGCTGGCGGCATTCCACGACGTCACCCAGCGCCTGCAGGCCGAACACGCGACCCTGGAAGCGCGCGATGCCGCCGCACTGGCCAATCGCTCGAAAAGCGAGTTCCTGGCGACCATGAGCCACGAACTGCGCACCCCGCTCAACGCCATCATCGGCTTTTCCGAGATCATCGAGAACGAGCTGCTGGGACCGATCGGGACGCCGCAATATGGCGAATATGCCCACGACATCAACGAATCCGGCCGCCATCTGCTGCAGATCATCAACGACATGCTGGACATCGCCCGCATCGATATCGGTCATATCGTGCTGCGGCGCGACCGCGTCGCCACCTGCGAAACCTTGAACAATTGCATCGGTCTGGTCCGCGAACGGGCCAGCGTGGCCGGCGTGGCGCTATCGACCAGCATTCCCCACGATCTGCCGGACATGACCGGCGACGCCCGCCGGATCAAGCAGGCGGCGGTCAATATCCTGGGCAACGCCATCAAGTTCACTCCCACCGGTGGCCAGGTCCGCCTGACGGCCGAACTGGTCGAGGACGGGCTGGCGGTGCGGGTGGCCGATAACGGCATCGGTATAGCGCCCGCGGACCTGTCCAAGATCCTGGCTCCGTTCGGCCAGGCCGATTCCAGCCTGGTCAGGCGGTTCGAAGGCGCGGGCCTGGGATTGCCGCTGTCGGCCAAGCTGATCGAACTGCATGGCGGCCGGCTGGGCATCGACAGCCGATTGGGCGGCGGGACCACCGTCACCTTGTGGTTCCCGGCCTCGATGCTTCTGAAGACGCCGTGATGTTGCCACATGGATGGCCTAGGATTCGTCAGTTCCGGACAGAGAGGATGGTGATGATGATGCGCATTGTTCCGCTGGCGGCCCTGATCCTGGCTGCGCTTTCCCCTCTTTCCGCCCGGGCGGAAAGTGCCGCCGACCTGGGCCGCGCCGTCCTGAACCGCGCCGAAGAGGGCTTCACCGCCCAGGACCGTCGCGAGATCGAGGAATGGTTCCGCCTGGGCAAGCGGGTCATGACCGGCGAGGACGACCGCAAGGGCCACAAGCAGAAGAAGACCCCGCCCGGATTGGCCAAGCGCGACGAGCTGCCGCCCGGCCTGGCCAAGCGCGACACCCTGCCGCCCGGCCTGCAGGGCCGCGACCTGCCGGGCGAGCTGGAACGCAAGCTGTCGCGCCTGCCCCGGGGCTACAAGCGCAGCCAGGTGGGCGACGACGTCGTGCTGGTCGAGGCCGCCACCGGAATAATCATCGACATCTTGCGAGGCGTCGGCGGCCGCCGCTGAAATAGCCCTACCGGCCCCATTGTTGAAATGGTCGGCCGTCGGGGTTAGGGTCTGGCCTTGAGTTTTTGCGAAGGACCCCATGATGCGACGCGATTTGTCGGCCAAGTACGATTTGCGAGTGCCCCGTTACACGTCGTATCCCACCGCGCCGCATTTCCATCCTGGCATCGGTCCCGAACAATACGGTCAGTGGCTGGAAGGGCTGGACCCGGCGACCGAATTGTCGCTGTACGTGCACATCGCCTATTGCGCCGAAATGTGCTGGTTCTGCGGCTGCCACACCAAGATCACCCGCAAATACGCCCCCGTCGCCGCCTATATGGACGGATTGCTGGGCGAAATCGGGCTGGTCGCCGACCGCCTGCCCACCCGCATGACCGCCCGCCACGTCCATTTCGGCGGCGGCAGCCCGACCATCCTGACGCCAGAAGACTTCGTCCGCACCATCGACACCTTGCGGAGCCGCTTCGTCATCAAGCCCGACGCCGAGATCGCGGTCGAACTGGACCCGCGCACCGCCGACGAGACCTATGTCAAGGCGATGGCCCAGGCCGGCGTCACCCGCGCCTCGATCGGCGTGCAGGATTTCGACCCCAAGGTGCAAGAAGCGATCAACCGCATCCAGCCCTATGACGTCACCGCCAACGTCATCGACTGGCTGCGCACCCATGGCGTGCCCGAAATCAACATGGATCTGGTCTACGGACTGCCCTACCAGACCATCGACGGCCTGCTCGACACCATCGACAAGGCGCATGGGTTCCGGCCGCGCCGCATCGCCCTGTTCGGCTATGCCCATGTGCCATGGATGAAGAAGCACCAGCGCCTGATCCCCGAGGCCGCCCTGCCCGACGCCGAGACCCGCTGGGCCCAGTACGAGCAGGGAACCGCCCGGCTGGAGGAACTGGGTTACGTCAAGATCGGGCTGGACCATTTCGCCGCCCCCGACGACCCGCTGGCCATCGCCTTGAAGGAAAAGCGCCTGCATCGCAACTTCCAGGGCTACACCACCGACGAGGCCAGCGTGCTGATCGGCTTCGGCGCCTCGGGGATCGGCATGCTGCCGCAAGGCTATGTCGCCAATGTCGGCGAAACCCATTTCTACCTGGATGCCATCAAGCAGGGCCGCCTGGCCACCGCGCGCGGCGTCGCCATCGATGCCGACGACCAACTTCGCCGCGACATCATCATGACCTTGATGTGCGACCTGGAAATCGACCTGGACGCGGTCTGCGCCCGCCACGGCGCCAACGCCGCCCAGTTCGAGGGCGAGCTGGCCAACCTGGCGCCCTTGTCGCAAGACGGGCTGGTGGTGGTCGATGGCCGACGCATCACCGTCACCGACGAGGGCCGAACCCTGGTGCGCGCCGCGGCGGCGGTGTTCGACCGCTATCTGAAGAAGGGCGAACAGCGCCATTCCCGGGCGGTGTAGGCACAGCCGCACCAACGCCTTTGACAAGAACAAAACGTGATTGACGCCTTCGAAGAAACCGCGCTATAAGCGATTTCGCCACCAGCACACCTGCGCCCGGATCGAACCCTCGATCCGGGCGTTTCGCTTTCCCC
>NZ_CACVCE010000016.1:0-49762 GCF_902729445.1 Magnetospirillum sp. LM-5
GTCACGGTCTCGGTGGTGGTCACCGGCTGCGTCGTCGTCACCGTCTCGGTGGTGGTCACCGGCTGGGTCGTCGTCACGTTCTCGGTGGTGGTCACCGGCTCGGTCGTCGTCACGTTCTCGGTGGTGGTCACCGGCTCGGTCGTCGTCACGGCCTGGGTGGTGGTCACCGGTGCTTCAGTGGTCGGCGGCGTGGTCGCCTGCGGCGGGGCAACGGTCGGAGCCGGCTGGGTCGGAGCCGGCTGGTCGTCGCGATCCTCGGCCGCCGGTTCCGGCGTCGGGGTCACTTCGGGGAAGCGGTCTTCGGGGGTCGGGCCGGGCTCGGGCTGGTTCGGCAAATTGGCGCCGAACTGGGCCGGGGGAATGTCTGTCGGGGGAACCGGCTGCTGCTGTCCGTCGGAACCAACTTCGATCGGGTCAATGGGGGCGCGGGCGCCGAACGGATCGATCCCGAATTGGGCGCCACGGCCCAGCAAGGCCTCGCCGCCGCCATCGGCCAGCGCGGCGATTTCATTTTCGCGGAATCCGCTTTGCACGTTGGCCAGGTCGGAATTGTCGCCCACCGATTGCTCGGCGTCGCGATGTTCGACCGCACGCTCCTCGCCCTCGGGCAGACTGTCCCGCAGCGCGGTCAAATCATCGAGGATCTGGGTATCCAGCTTCTGTTCGTTGCTGAGTGATCCGGTTTCGGGAGCGTCTTTGTTTTCGTCGGCCATGGTGGTACCCCTAGGGACAGCATTCCACCATCCATCCTAAACCCCCGGGCGGAAAGAACAACGCGGCCAGGGGTTACAACGAAAACCGGGCGATCGAGGCATTTAACGCCCCCATCGCCCGGGTAAATTCGACTTGCGCACAAGCCGCTATCGTCACCGTTCGTGGAACGAACTCTTCAGCGACACGAAGACCGGCTTGAACAGATACTGGATCAGGACTTTCTCGCCGGTGACGATGTCGGCATCCACCGACATGCCCGGCAGCACCATGTTCTGGTTCTCGGCCGGCCCCATATAGGGCCGGGCGATCTGGACGATGCCGCGGTAGAACGGCTTCTTGTCGTTTTCTTCCATCAATGTGGTCGGCGACACCTTGATCAGGGTGCCGGGCAGCGTGCCGTAGCGATTGTAATCGTAGGACGACACCTTGACCTTGACCGGCTGGCCGATGGCGACATGGCCGATATCGGCGGTGGAAATCTTGACCTCGGCTTCCAACACTGCGTTCGACGGCACGATGCGGGCCAAGGTGCCGCCGGCGGCCAGCACCTCGCCGATGGTGTGGACCCGCAAATCCTGCACCTGGCCGGCGACGGGCGCCTTGATCTCCAGGCGGGTGACGCGGTCTTGCAGCTTGGTCAGGGCGTTCTTGACCTGCTCGGCCTCGTTGGTCACCGAGCCCAGTTCGGAAAGCGCGTCCTGTTCCTGGGTGGCGCCCTGGCTGGCCCGGCGGCGTTCGACCTCGGACAGCGCGTCGGTGGCGACCTTGATCTGCTCGGCGATGCGGGTGACTTCGCCCTCGGCGGCGACCTTGGCGCGCGCGGTTTCCAGATAGGTCTGACGCGACACCACGCCGCTTTGCGCCGCTTCCTGGCGGATCACCGTCTGGTCGGTGGTCAGGCGCAATTGCTGCTGGGCGATGGACAGCGCGTCGCGCAATTGCTTGACCTCTCGGCGCTTCTGGTCGATCTGGCTGTCGATGACGTCGATGGCGCTTTTGCGGGCCATCAACTGGCCTTCGTACAGGCGCTGCTGGTCGGCGGCCAAATCGGCATAATCGGGGGTGACCTTGGCGAAGTCGGGCTTGCGCCGCTCGGTCACCGCCTTCAGGCGTTCGGCCCTGAGCAGCAATCCGTAATAGCGCGCCAACATCTGCTGGTGTTCGGAACTGGCGTCGGCGGCTTCCATGCGCACCAGCACCTGCCCTTCCTCGACCTTCTGGCCATCGACAACTAGAATATCGGCGACCACGCCGCCTTCCAGGTGCTGCACCACCTTGATCTGCCCGGTGGGGATCACCTGGCCGGGCGCCGCCGAGATCTCGTCGATACGCACGATCGAGGCCCACACGATGAACAGCACCAGCAAGGCGGCGGCGGTGATCAGGCCGCTGCGGACGAAGGATGGCAGGCTGGCTTCCTCGAACAGGATCGGCTCGGACAGCAACTTGCGCTGACGGCCTCCCCGGGCGATCACCAACTGGGTGCCGGGCGCCGAGGCCGCGGCGGAATTGGATTCGCTCATCGCAGGTTCCCCATGATCACGTTCTTCAGTTGCTCGAAGGTGCCGACCTCGCGGACATAGCCGTCTTCCATATAGACCACCGCGTCGGCGGCGCGCAGATGGCTGGGCCGATGGCTGACGATGATGATGGTCGAGGTCTTGCGCAATTGCTCGATCGCCGCCAGGAAGATCTGATCGCCTTCGTAATCCAGGCCGTTGCCGGGCTCGTCGAACAAGATCAGCGGCGCCGGCTTCAGATAGGCGCGGGCCAGGGACAGGCGCTGGCGGAAGCCGTTGGGCAATTGCTCGCCCTGGCCGTCCGAGATGCGGGTGTTGAAGCCTTCCTTCATGGCCATGATGTCGTCATAGACGCCGGCCAACTGGGCGGCCCAGCGCAATTCGTCCTCGTTGGCGATCGGATGGCTGAGCCGCAGGTTCTGGGCGATGGTGCCGAAGAACAGATCGCAACGCTGCGGCGCATAGGACACCAGCGAGCGCAGGTCCTGCGGGTCCAGCTGGCGGATATCGACATTGTCCAGCCGCACGCTGCCGGCTTGAGGGACGTACAAGCCGGTGATCAGCTTCAAAAGGGTCGACTTGCCGGCGCCGTTGGGGCCGGCGATGGCCACCACCCGCTTGGGGTCGATCTTCAACGACACGCCCAACAGCGCCGGGTCGGCATCGTTGGAATAGCGGAAGGACACACGGGCGAACTGCAGTTCACCCTGGAAATTGCGGGTGGCGTTGCGCGGCAGCGCCACATCGTGCTCGGTCTTCAGGCGCATCAGCCCGTCGATCTGCTTGATGGACGCGACCGCCCGATAAAGGGTGGTGATGGACAAAAAGCCGGTCTGCAGCGGAGAGATCAGCCGCCACAGGATCATCATCGCCGCCACCACCGCGCCGGTGCTGCTGGAGCCGTCGAAGACCCGGGCCACCACCGTCACCAGGGCGGCCAGGCCGGTCAATTGTCCGATGGCCTGCGACAACACCGCCAGGTTCGACGTGACGTGCTGCGATTCCAGCTCGGCGGCGACGAACTTGCCCGACAGCAGCCGGTAGCGGTCGAACCAGCGCGATTCGGCGCCGGCCTGACGGATGGCGCGCATCTTCGACAGGGCATCGGCCAGGAATTCCTGGCGGTTGGTGCCGTGCTTCGAGGCATTTGTGGTCTGCGCCACCATCTTGGGCTGGGTGACCACACCCAGCAGGGTGAAGGCCAGCACCGAGATCAGCAGCACCACCAGCAGGGACGGCTCGATCGCGCCCAGCACCACCACGAACACCAAGGCGGCGGGAATCTCGTAGAACACCAGGGCGATGGCGCCCAGGAACAGCTCGCGTAAGGATTCGAAATCCTTCAGGCGCGACAGTTGGCTGCCCACCGTCACCTGCTCGGTGGCCCAGGCCGGCAGCGCCAGGATGCGGCGAAAGATCGCCGAGCCGATCAGGAACTCGCCCCTGGCCCCGATATAGGAAATCACCCGGGCGCGCAGATGACGCACCAGCCAGTCAATGGCCAAGGCGCCGACCAGGCCCAGGAACAGGAACGGAATCAGCCCCACATCGCCGCTGGGGATGATGCGGTTGAACACCGCCATGACGAACAAAGGCGGCACCAGCACCAGAAGGTTGATGCCGATGGTCAGAACCAGCGACAGCCATACCAGCGAACGGAAACGGCCGAACACCCGCTTCATCCAGCTGCCGGCCTCGGCCTCCTCGACGGCGTCGTCGGCCTCGCGGAAGACGTGGATCTGGCCGGAAACCGCCGAAGCCGGCACATGCTGGGTGGTCAGCGTGCGGCCGTCGAAGCAGAAGAATCCCTGCCCCTCGTCATAGCGGACCAGCACCAGGGCGTCGCCGTCATCGGGCACGAACAGGCACGGCAGGATGCGCGGATCGACGCCGTTCAGCTTGAGATCGATGGTGTGGCAATTGAAGCGCAGGTTGGCCATCACCCGGCGGAAGCCGGCAATGTCCAGCGAGCGGGCGAAATGGGGCAGCGCCTCGGCCAACTGCCGGGCCGAGCCGCGCCAATCCATGGCCTTCAACAAGGTCGGCAGGCACAGGGTCAAGTCGGACAATTCGGGGAAACGCTCGAGCACCGTCGCGGTCATGCGTTCGTCCGGCAACGGTCGCGCGACCGGCACCAGCTCGGCCTTGGCGCCCGACGGCGCGACCGGCTTGGCCTGAGGTGGAGGCGCGGCCTTGATGGCCGGGGCGTCGGCGGTGACGGTCTCGACCTTGGCGGACTCGACCTTGGCGGGCTGGGCCGCGGCCGGCTGGGCCGGAGCCGGCAAGGCCGCGGCCGGGGCTTCGCCCTCCAGGGTGATCTTGCCATCGATCAGGTTGAACACCCGGTCGGCCAGCTTGACCAGCGACGGCCTGGGGGTCACCAGGATCATGGTCTTGTGGCCCTTCAGGCTGACCAGACATTCGCGCAGCAGCTCGTCACCGGCGGAATCGATGGCAATGTTGGCCTCGTCGAACAAGATCACCGCCGGGTCGTGCACCAGGGCGCGGGCGATGGCGATACGCTGTTTGATCCCGGCCGGCATCGATTCCGAGGCCGAATTGCCGACCGGGGTGTCGTATCCCAACCGCATGCCCGACACCACCCGGTCCAATCCCAGCATCGCCGCCACTTCATAGGCGCGCTCGACCAGGGCCGGGTTGAACATGGTCAGATTCTCGAGGATGGTGCCATCGACCAGCACGCCCTGTTGCGGCAGATAGCCGATGCGCTGCGACACGCTGGACGGCGAGAACTGCGCCAGATCGAACCCATCAACCGAGATCGTTCCTTCGCTCGGCAACAACTGACCGGCCATCAAGCCCAGCAGGGTCGACTTGCCGCTGCCGTTATCACCGACGATGGCGACGCATTCGCCGGCCTTGATGTGCATCGACACGCCCGACAGAACCGATTTGGGCATGCCGGGATAGGTCAGGGCGACATTGTCGAGGCGAACCTCGCCTTCGACCTTGGGCAGGATCGGCTGGGCCTGCTCGCGGGCGCCCAGGTCGAACAGCTTCTCGATCTGCTGGCGGGCGACGGCGAAGCCCTGGAAACGGATCCAGGTCCCCAACACGCCCTGCAACGGCTGCAAGCTGCGCCCGGCCAGCATGATACAGGCGGCCAGCGCACCGGGGGTCATCGAGCCCGCCACCACCAGGCCGGCGCCCACGCCGACCACGGCGATGGTGGCCAATTGCGCGAACAACTGGCCGATATTCAGCGCGACCACCGAATGCTTGGCGCTGTCGTGACTGTGTTCGACATTCACGTCCTGCAGCAGCTCGTAGCGGCGCTGCATCATCTCTTCCATCGCCATGCTCTTGACCGAATGGATGCCGGTCAGGGCCTCGGCCAGAAAGCTGAAGCGGCGCTCGTCGAATTCGGCGCGGCGGCGGATGTCGTCCCTGACCTTGCGGCCGTTGCGGATGGCGACCAGGGTGAAGCCGCAGACCAAAGCCACCGGCACCATCGCCAGCCAGCCGCCCAGCAGCGCGATCAGGGCGATATAGACCACCACGAATGGAACGTCGAACAGCGACAACAGGGCCTGGCCGGAATAGAACTCGCGCACCTTGGCGCTGGCACGCAGGCGTTCCATCAGCACCGTCGGGCCGTGCGCCTCGAAATCGGGCAAGGGCGCGCGCAGCAAGCGCTTGAATGCCTCGCACGACAGCCGGTGCTCGAAGGCGGCGCCCAGCCAGCCGGTGACGTAATTGCGCCCCATGCGCACCGCCGATTCCAACACCATGGCCACCACCACGCCGACGGTCAGCATCCCCAGGGTCGACATCGACTGGTGCGGAATGATGCGGTCATAGATCTGCAGCAGCATGATCGGCAGGGCGAGCGCCAGGATATTGATGACGGTCGAAGCCAGCCCAAGCTCGGGCAGCAGCTTGCCGATATCCGACAAGCGAAAGAAATCAGTATGAGATTGCTCGGACGTTGTTTCTCGCGTTACTTGTGCCATCGACCACTACCTGCTGGCGACACCTGTTGTCTTCACCTGACCAAGCGCCGCAATCGAACACTTCCGACGCTTGGAGGGTGGTGGATTCCTTGCGCCATTTCAAGCCCGGAACCTTCAATCGACACTTTTCGTTTCAACGCATTACCCGGGAACACTTGTAACACCGCATGAAGCGTATCATAGTAATTCGGGGTAAATTCAGCGGGCGAATTCGACAATGACCTTCCGTGTCGTCGGTACTGGCGCAGAACAGGGAACAGCCGTGGACGAAAAGACCAAGGATGTCGGCCTGCGCCCGCCACACTCGGCGGGCGCGGTGGCGTTGACGGGCAAGGGTGGCGCGATCGAGGCCGGCTCGATGGACCAGTTGCTGGACCGCCTCGAGGCGCTGTCCTTCACCTTCGAGGCGTTGAACGCCAGCAGCCGCACCTATGCGGCCGAGGCGGTGCTGGAAACCCTGGCCCGGATGGAACGGCGCGACCTGCAGTCGCTGGCCGCCATCGAGACGTTCGCCAGCGCCTTGAAGACGGTCAGCCAGCATCTGGCCGGCCTGCGCAACGCGGTGCAGAACGCCGCCCACGACACTGCCGCCGGGTTCGAACATATCAGCCAGCGGCTGGACCGCCTGGAAATGAAGTCGGGCAGCGCCGGCCCGGTCGTCAGCAGTGACCCCGGTGTGCTCACCACCATCGCCGAGCGGCTGAACCATATCGAGCAATTGATCGAAGACGAGTCCGAGACGGCGCTGACCCAGGTCGATCTGTCGCCGATCGGGCAACAATTGGAAACCATCGCCCGGCGGGTCTCGCGGGTCGAGGGCAAGGTCGATACCCTGCCGTCGGCGGTCGGCAAGAGCCAGCAGCCCGACCTGGGCCCGGTCACCGCCCAGTTGGAAACCATCGCCCGGCGCATGTCGCGGGTCGAAGGCAAGGTCGACAAGCTTCCGGTCTCGCTGGTGGTCCCCGACACCGCGCCGGACCTGTCGCCGATCACCGCCCACCTGGACGCCCTGGCCCGCCATATGTCGCGGGTCGAAGGCCATGTGGTGGCGATCCCCGACGCGATCTCGGGCTCGATTCCCAACATGACCCCGGTGGCCGAACTGCTGCGCAACGTGGTCGATCAGATCGCCACCGTCGATCACCGGGTCGCCGCCGTCGACAACCGGGTCGCGGGGGTCGATACCAAGGTCTCGGCCATCCCCGCGGCCATCGTCGGGGCCAAGCCGGACCTCAAGCCGGTCAATTCCCAACTGGAAACCATCGCCCGGCGGATGTCGCGGGTCGAGGGCAAGGTCGAGGCGATCCCGGCGGCCATCACCATTCCCGCCGTCGATCTGGCTCCGCTCAACGAGATGCTGCAGACCATCGCCCGGCGGGTGTCGCGCATCGAGCGCCGCATCGACGAGACCCCGGCGGTCGAGCCGGTCAATCTGACGCCGCTGCACGATTTGCTGCAGCTGATTTCGCAGCGGATCGCCACGGTCGAAGGCCGCACCGATCTGAAGAAGGACCTGGCGGCGCTGAAGCCGTTCCTGGGAGCGATCGAACAGCGCCTGGGCAACATGGAAGCGGGCCTGGGCCTGGCCATGGATTTGGACCCGTCGATGATGGACGCCCCGCCGGTCGCCCCCGTCGCACCCGTCGCCCCGGCCAAGCCGGCCGCAATCGTTTCGCCGGCACCGGTCGCCCCGGTGGTCGCCCCGGTGGCCGCGCCAGCTCCTGCCCCGGCTCCGGCTCCGGTCCAGAAGGCACGGCCGCAGACGCCACCCCAGCCGCCAGCTCCGGTTCAGGCTCAGGCGCCCAATCCGGCACCCAAGTCGGCCAAGAATGCGCAGGCCGCTCCGGCGCCTGCTCCTGCCCCGGCTCCCGCCGCCGTCGCGGCCCCGGCTCCGGCTCCGGCGCCGGTTCCCGTCCCGCCTCCGGTCGAAGCCACCGCCGAGACGCAGGCCGAACCCGTCGCAACCGCAGCTGCGGCTCCCATCGCCGAAGAAAGCGTCAAGATTTCGGAACAACCGGCGACGGCTCCGGACTCCTCGGACAAGCTTGATCACGCACCGACGCAAGCAACCGATTCCGAGGTCAAGATCGCCGTCGCGACGGCCCCCGAGCCCGGCCCGGCGACCATGCCCGAACCCGCAGCAGAAGCGCCCGCCGAGGTCGCTATCGCGACGGCGCCGGAACCGGAACCGGAACCGGAACCGGCGCCGGTGGCCGAAGCCGCCGTCGAGACCGCCGTCGAGACCACCGTCGAGACCAGTGCCGAACCGACCGCACCCGCCGCCGACAGCTCGGCGCAACCTGCCCCGGCAGCGGTGACGCGCCAGCGCGTCGATCAGTTGCTGGAACAGGTCTTCCGCGTCCTGTCTCGCTGAGCGCGGGGCGCGGTCATGCGCATGAGCGCGCGCCCCCCCACCCCAAGCCCGGCAGATCAGGCCGACCAAGGCGACCTGACCTTGCGTCAGCAGGAAATCCTGGCGCTGGTCCGCGCCGGCAAGGGGAACAAGGATATCGCCAACGAACTGGGCATCGGCCTGGGCACCGTCAAGCAGCACGTCGTCGCCTTGTTCCGCAAGCTCAATGTCGCCTCGCGCGCCGAGGCGATCAGCCGATCCACGGGCCTCGATTGGCAGGCCCACCGCGGCAGCGCGGCGATCTTGTCGATGCCGGCCGACGACAGCCTGATCGAATTGCGCCCGACCTGCATCTTAAGCGTCGGGGCCACCGCCGCCGATGGCGGCCCGGCCGGCGACCAGGCCTGGCGGGCGCTGAACCGCACCTTGTCGGCGCTTGCCGCCGAGCACGATTGCACCGTGGTCGCCCTGCCCGGCATCGGCATCGACGTGCTGTTCGGCCTGCATCGGGTCGGCGAACACGATGTCCGCACCGCGCTGGCCATGGCCCAGGCGGTCGCCCTCCAGACCGATCCGGGATTCGGCTGCGTGCGGGCCGGGCTGGCCTCGGGCTTCCTGGTGGCCAGCATGCACCGCCATGGCGGCTGGACCGGGGAAAGCGTCGCCGGCCACGCCATCGCCCGCGCCCGCGACCTGCGCGATGGCGCCGCGCCCGGCACCTTGCGCACCGACACCGCGGCGCGGCGGCTGCTCGCGTTCACCGGGATGGACGTCAACAGCCTGGCGTGGCTGACCGACGATTCCTTGGGCTTGACCCGGCGGCCGTTCAAGATGCCGCCACCGCCTCGCCCGGCCCGTCCCCTGGTCAACCGGATCGACGAATTGCTGGCGCTCCGCGACGCCTATGATGCGGCCAAGGCCGCCGGCACCGGGATGACCGCCCTGGTCGAGGGCGAGGCCGGCATGGGCAAATCCGCCCTGTGCGAGGCCTTCGTCGCCGCCATTTCCGCCGACATGGGGACCCGCCTGACCTGTCGGGCCGGCACCGAGAACGACAGCCTGCTGGAAGGCCTGGTGGCGCTGGGCCGGCGCAAGGGAAGGCCGCCGTCCAATCCCGGCCTCGACGACGCCCGGCAGGGCCTGGAGCGGGCCTTGGCCGCCGGGCCGGTGCTGGTGTTCATCGACGATTCCCAACGCGCCACCGCCTTGGAAGCCGAGCTGATCGCCCTGTTGGCCGAGACCGCCACGCGCGCGCCGCTGGTGGTGCTGATCGCCGCCCGCCGGCTGCGCCTTGAAGGCGTGAATTGGTCGGCGCGCCTGCGCATGACCCGGCTGGCCCATGACGAGATCGCCGCCATCGTCGCCGCCGAGACCGCCGACCGCCTGAGCCCCGCCACCCGCCAACAGATCGCCGACCTGGCTGAAGGGGTGCCTTTGTTCGCCGTCGAACTGGCCCGCTCGGAGCTGATGTCGTCCGGTCTGCATGACGGCGCCCCGACCCCGCCGATGAGCCTGGTGACCCTGGTCCTGTCACGCATCGATTCCCTTGGCCTGCATCGTGGCCTGCTGCGGCTGGTGTCGCGCGCCGAGGATGTGACGGTGGAACGGCTGAAAAGCCTGTGGCCGGCCGAGTATGGCGATTGCGACCATGAGGTGAAGCGCGCCGTCGAGGGCGGCGTCTTGAAGGTCGAGGCCGGCCGGGTGGCGATACGCCATCCGCTGGTTCGCGAAGTGTTGAAGGCCGTTCTGCTGGCCGGGCGCGGCGCGCCTTGGGCCGAGAACGGCGAGAGTTAGCAAGGGGAATTTCCTGCCGATGAATCGCCTGACATGGAAAACGGGAACGGCCTTGGCCGCGTTGCTGGTGGCATCGTGCACCGTCGGCCCGGACTATGTTCACCCCGAAACCCCGGTGCCGGAATCGTTTCGGACCTCGGGGGACCAGCCAAGCCTGCCGCCGCCGCCGACCCGCTGGTGGACCGAGTTCCAATCACCCGAACTCAACAGCCTGGTCGACGAAGCGCTGGCCAACAATCACGACCTGCGCGCCGCCGTCCAGCGCATCGCCCAGGCCGAGGCCAAGGCCGGGGTCGAGGCCGGTGCCCTGCTGCCAGACCTGAAACTGTCCGGCTCGGGCACCGCCCGCGCCCCCAAGGGCGGCGTCGGCTCGGTGCAGACCTCGACCACCGAGACCGAACGGTCGGACCGCACCTATCAGGTCGGGTTGAAATCCAGCTACGAGTTGGATTTCTGGGGCAAGAACCGCAAGGCGATGGAGGCCGCCCTGGCCACCGCCCAGGCCAGCGTATTCGACCGCGAGACGGTGGCGATGACCCTGGTGTCGGATGTCGCCACCGCCTATTTCCAATATCTGCAAGGCTGCGACCGCGTCCTGGTCGCCGAGGCCAATGTCGACAACATGAAGCGGGTGCTGGAGAAGGTGAAGCGCCGCCGCGCCGTCGGCGAAGGCAGCGACCTCGAGGTCGCCTCGCAAAGCGCCATGCTGTCCCAGGCCGAAGCCACGCTTCCCATTCTCAACCTGGCCCGCGATCAGCAGTTCCATCGCTTGGCCCTGTTGCTGGGGCGCGCCCCCAACGACCTGAAGCTGGGCTGCCGGCCGCTGGCCAGCGTCGCCATCCCCACCGTCCGCCCCGGCCTGCCGTCGGAATTGCTGCTGCGCCGCCCCGACATCCGCAAGGCGGAATCCGACATGGTCGCCGCCAACGCCAATATCGGCATGGCGCGCGCCAAGCTTTACCCCAGCATCTCGCTGACCGGCGAACGCGGCTACGGCAGCAAGGAGCTCATCAACGTGATGAGCCCGATCAGCATGTTCTGGACCGTCACCGCCTCGCTGGCCCAGACCTTGTTCGACAACGGCAAGACCCAGTCGGAAATCGCCTATTACGAGGCCCGCTGGGGCGAACTGGTCGAGACCTATCGCAAGAGCATCTTCTCGTCGTTGCGCGACGTCGAGGACGCGCTGTCCTCGGTACGCCACTATGCCGACCGCGACGAGGCCAGCACCGCGCGGCTGCGCCACGCCCGCGAGGCCAAGCGCTTGAGCGAGCGCTCGTTCGGGATCGGCATCATCGATTACCTGACCGTTCTGGAAACCGAGCGCACCCAGTACAATGCCGAGGACGAGCTGGTGCAGGCCCGTTTCGCCCGCCTGACCGCCGCCGTCAACCTGTACAAGGCGTTGGGGGGCGGGCTGGAAGAGCCGCCGCCGCCCACCGAGACCCCCGCCGCCGAAGGCCCGAAGGAGACCACCGATGCCAACGGCTAAGCCGATCCGCCTGGCCGTCCTGGCCGCGACCATCATCGGGCTGGGGGCGTGCAGCGAGACCACCTTCCGTCGCAGCACCCTGCACCATGTCCAACTGGACGGGCGCGAGATTTCGGTGTCGTGGATCCGCATGCAACCGGAAGAGGTCGAAGTGGTGGCGTGGGAGGCCAAGACCTTCGAGTGGGTGCAGTCGCCGGCGACCCAGCGCCTGGACCGGGTGACCGCCGCCCGCGCCGCCGAGACCGTGGTCGACCAGTTGTGCTGGCACGGCTTTACCGTCGCGCCGACGCCGGGCACCTATGCCGAGGGCCACCACGCCTTCCGCTATCGCTGCCTGCCGGCCCAATAGGATCGCGGCCGATGCTGGGGGCCCTTCGTCATCTTGTGTTTGTCGCCCTGGCGGCCTTGCTGGTCGCGGCCGGGCCGGCCGGCGCCCAGGAATGGAAGCGGCTGCCCTGGCATCTGGTCGATTATTTCTATCGCATGCCCGACATCGCCGACTTCCGCACCTTGTCGATGGAGGTCGAAATCCAGGGCCGGGTCGAGCCCGGCCAGTACGTCTATGTCGCGCCGCTCAACGGCAAGATCGGCGGCAACATGTTCTATTTCGGCCTGCAGACCGACCTTTATAACGGCAACACCCGCAAGATGATGGGCAAGGGCTTCATCTTCTCGCGCTGGGGCGCGGCCGAGGCCGGCGACGGCAAGCCCGGACCGGGCGGCTGGGCCGAGGCGATGACCCACACCCAATCGGGCGAGGGCGACTTCGCCAGCGTCAGGCTGCCTTATGCCTGGCAGCCCGGGCGCTACACCTTCCGCATGGAAGCGCGCGCCGCCGCGCCCTTGCCCGGCCAATGGGTCGATCTGTCGGTCACCGACCATGGGCGCGCCCGCCGGGTCGAGATCGGCTCGCTGCGCTTTTCCACCAATGCACCGGCCCGCTTCGACCCCATGCCCGCCAGCTTCGTCGAAATCTATGGCAAGCTGCCCAAGGACCCCACCCGCCCCGGCCTGCTGGTGGCGCCCGATTTCACCGTCCGTTTCGCGCCACCCCTGGTCAATGGCGGCCTGTCCCCGCTGGGCGGCGACGTTCACCAAAGCAGCCGCGTCCCCCCCTTCGCCCGACTGACCCGGGCCGCCGACCACGGCGCCATGGTGGTGGTGGGCGGCACCGTTGCCGCACCGCCCGAGCGCGCCCCCTGATTGCCAAGAAAGAGCCGCCGATGACGAAGCCTTGCCCCCTTGCCCGCCCCTCCCTGGCCGCCCTGCTGGTGGCCGTCATGCTGTCGGGCTGCGGCTGGAACACCCGTCAGCCGCCGACCACCAGCCTGGACCAAGCCAATCCCCGCCCGCCGCAGACCGACGTGCTGGTCCGAGACGACCTGACCAATGGCAAGCTGGTGTTCTACGGGCCGCCGATCCTGGCCCCGCAAGGTCCCGACATCGGCCGCGACGGTCACCGCCTGCGCAGCGAGGTCGACAAGCAAACCGGCGCCGTCACCCACTGGATCGACCTTCGCGTCCATTGGGTCGGCTCGGGCATCGATTACTGGGTCGCCGCCGAGGCCCGCCGCAGCGGCCGCGACGAACGCGCCGACAGCAGCTGGGTCGAGCATGACCGTTCCAACGCCTCGTTCGAGAAGCCCCGAACGCACGACAGCAAATCCACGCTGACCGAGGCCGATAAGAGTCCGGTGCCCTTGAAGCTGGGGGTGCCGCATCTGGCGGTCGGTACCTGCGCCCGCGTCCTGTGGATCGGCTGCGACCACGACGAGGAAATCACCGCCATCCTGCCCGAGGATTTGCTGACCAGGGCCGGCGATACCGACCTTCGGGTCCGCTTTCGCATGAATCACGGCCGCACCTATGTCGGTGTGGTGACCGCCGAGCAAATCAACGCCCAATTGGCCCGCATCGAGCGGTGGCGGCGGGTCGGCGGTTGACAGCCGAACGGTTTGGCGCGACCCTATACGAACGTATCGAATATTCGGAATGGGTCGGGCAAACCACCTTCCGCGCCATCTTTCGCGTGGCGAATGTGCGCAACTTCCCGTAGTTTCGCCATTCGGATTGGTTGGTGACCGGTGCCGTCGGACTGTTCGGGTCAGGTCACCAGGGCGAGGCAGGAATGGGTGGTTCCGACACTTTGAAAACCGGTTTGTTGGTGATCGAGCAAGGGCCGCACGCGACGATCCTTCGCCCCCAGACGGCCGATATTCCCCGCCTTTCGGTCAACGCCTTCTCGGTCGACCGCCCGGTTCGTGTGCTGCTGGTCGAAGACGATCCCGGTGACGCCCGCCTGGTATGGGAAGCCCTGCAATCGTCGGACGAGGCCCGCTTCAAGGTCACCCATGTCCGCTCGATCGCCGACGCCAAGACCCAACTGGAAACTCCGGGTTGGGATGCGGTCCTGCTGGACCTGACCCTGCCCGATTCCGCCGGCATCGGCACATTGGGCAAGATCCAGGCGGTGGCCCGTTCGCTGCCGATCGTGGTGATGACCGGCCTGTCGGACCCCAAGCTGGCCAATTACGCCCTGGAGGTCGGCGCCCAGGATTTCCTGGTCAAGGGCGACGTGTCGTCGGGGATGGTCGCCCGGGCGATCCGTTACGCCATCGCCCGCATGAAGACCCAGCAGGCCTTCCAGTCGCTGGTGACCATGCTGGAAGCCGAACGCAGCCGCATGCAGCAGGAAATCGACGCGGCGCGCTCGATGCAGTTCGCCCTGTTGCCCCGGCCGGATCGCCTGCGCCCCCGGCTGGACCATCTGGGCCTGATGGTCGAGACCTATTTCGAACCGTCTTCCGGCATCGGCGGCGATCTGTGGAGCAGCCTGGATTGCGGCGACAACGCCATCGGCTTCCTGGCCTTCGACTTTTCCGGCCATGGCGTCCAGGCGGCGCTGAACGCCTTTCGCCTGCATGCGCTGATCCACGACCATTCCCACCTGGCGTCGGACCCGGCCGAATTGCTGACCGCACTGAACGTCGCCATGAAGCCGCTTCTGCCGACCGGCCAGTATGCGACGGTGTTTTACGGCATCATCGATTGCGCCGCCAACGAACTGCGCTGGGCGGCCGGCGGCTGGCCGCCGCCGTTGCACTTCTCGGGCGACGCCCCGCCGGTCGCGTTGGACACGCGTGGCCTGCCGCTGGGCATCTCGACCAAGGCCTTTTACGAAACCTCGACGATCCCGTTCGGCCTGAACGACCAGTTGGTGCTCTACAGCGACGCCCTGCCCGAGACCTGCGATTCCGAAGGCACCATGCTGGACCAGACCGGCACCGTCGAACTGGCCGACCGTTGCCGCGGCGCCGCCATCGGCAGCCGGCTGCAGGCCCTGCTGGATGGTTTTTTTGCCCGCAACACGGTTGGCGTCGATGACGACCTCACCATCTTGTGGATCAGTCGCTCGCGCCCGCCCGGGCAGTAATCGCGATTCCCGCCCCCTTAGTCTTGTCCGAGTACGTTGATGGATATCGCCGAAACCTCCCAAGAGCCGCAGATCTGCTCGTTAAGCGGACGCTTCACCTTCAAGGACAACGACGCGTTCTTGCAGGCCATCCGCGATTTCGTCGCACGGCCGGCGAACCATCTGGTGCTGGATCTGAGCCAGCTGGAATTCATCGATTCCTTCGCCCTGGGCCTGTTCCTGGTGGCCACCGAAATGGCCGAGGCGGCAGACAAGGTGGTGACGGTGCGCAACCCGCAAGGACCGGTGCGGCGGCTGTTCAGGCTGTCGCGGCTGGAACAAGTGCTGCACGTCGAGGACACCATCGAATCCGCCCCCGTGCCGACCGCCGTTCCGGTCCAAAACCTGCGCCAGGATTTACGGATTTCCGGCCTGATCGAGCTGGAGCCGGGCGTGATGTCGGTCGAACTGAGCGGGCGATTCACCTTCGCCGATCATGGGGCCTTCCAACAGCTGATGGATTGCGTGAAGCCCGAGGCCATCCACGATCTTCATGTCGGACTTTCCGGCCTTGATTTCATGGATTCGGCCGGTTTGTCGATGCTGCTGGTCATCCGCGACGAGTTGGAGGCGCGCAACGGCAAGTTGGTGCTGGTGTCGCCGCGCGGCAAGGTGATGCAATTGTTGCGTCTGTCCTCGGTCGATACCGTCGTATCGATCATCGACGCTCCCAAAACCGCCTAGGGACAGCGCCGATGACCGGGTTGATCGCCTTCTACGACGACATGGTTCCCCCCACCCGTCTGGTTGCCCAGATGGACGAATTGGGCGTGCGCGTCGAACCGGTGATCGAATGCCTGCCGACCGTCGGCGTGCCCTGCGTCGTGGTCGGCCGCGCCAGCCCGGCCAAGGTCCGCCAAGGGCTGACGGTGCCGTCGCACGGCTTCGTCGAATGGAATCCGGGCGACCGCCAACCGGTCCCGCAGGCCTGCCTGGACTGCGCCGGCCGGGGCGGCCTGGCCCTGGCCCTCAACACCCGCATCGCCTATCAGACCGACATCGCCCAGCAATTCACCGAGGCCCTGCTTGTGCGCTTTCCGAAGCTGGCGGCGATCCTGGGCGACATCGAGCTGTCGCTGGCCGAAGCCGTCGCCAACGCGATCATCCATGGCAATCTGGGCATCGGCAGCAAGATGCGGAGCGATTTCGCCGGCTTCGCCCTGTTCCAGGCGACCTTGATGGAACGCCTGGAAGACCCGGACCGCGCCGGCCGCCGCGTCGAGATCACCGCCTTGCCGGTGGGCGACCATGGCCTGAAATTGTCGGTGACCGACCAGGGCGACGGCTATGACATCGAAGCCGAGATGCGGAAGTCACCCAGGGCCGAGGCCAAGAGCGGACGCGGGCTGGGCCTGATCCGCCAATTGGCCTCGGATATTCAGGTGGCCGCCGGCGGGCGCACCCTGACCATGGATTTCAACCAGCCGATCACCGCGCGATGATCGGCAGCAGGCCGTGGCGCTGGGCGGATTCGCGCAGACGCCCGTCGGCCTTGACGGCGGCGACGAACGTATCGACCGCCTTCAGCCAGGCATCGTCGCCCTTCGGCACCGCATAGGCGTAAGGCGTGGGGGCCAACGGCTGTTCGGGCTCGACCAGGCGGGCCCAGTCGGTCAGGCTGACCATGCGCCGGCCATAGGGGAAGTCGGTCATGAAGATGTCGGCGCGACCGCTCAAGACTTCCTGCTCGCGCGCCTTGAAATCATCGACCACGGTCAATTGCGCCGCCTTCAAGGTCTCGCGCATCACCGGCTCCATCACCGTGCCCTTCATCACCACCACCACCACGCCCTTGACGTCGATGTCGGCCCACGAGCGGATCGCCTTGTTGTCCTTGGTGGTCACACCGATGGTGCCGCTGACCAGATGCGGCTGGGCGAAATTCATATGCTGGGCGCGGTCGGGGCGAATGCCGACGGCATGCATGGCCACGTCGCAGGAATCGTTGGTCATGTTCTCGATCAGCTTGGCGAACGAGCTGTCGATGAAGACCGGCGCCACCCCCAGCGATCGAGCGAATTCGCGGGCCATGTCGATGTCGATGCCTTCCAGCTCGCCGGTCCGGGGATTACGGTAGCTGATGGCGAAGTAATCGGGCCAGATGCACACGCGGATCTCGCCGCGACTGCGGATCGCCGACAGCCGGTCTGCCGCCTGGGCCTGGTCGAAAACACCAGCGACGACAGCACAGATAAGCGCCATCGCTAAAATGATTTTGCGTGAAGTGTGCATAGCCGCCACTTTTTTGTTTAACCACCCCAGACAATAGGCATAATCCAACATTTAGCGGTTTCTTGCATCCGTTTTTTCGGCCTGTCCGCCCTCTGACGAGCTTCGCCCCACCCCATGTCGCATTCGCCCCTGAGCCAGACCGTCGAAACGCCGCCCTTGTTGCGGTGGGGACCGGTGGCGATTGCGGTGGGGGTGACGGTGGTGTTGTTCCTGACCGTCTCGACCGGCTATTTCCAGGCGATTGCCGATCGCGAGGAACGGGCCGTCGCCTCGGCCAGGACCATCGAACAAGGCGTGACCAGAACCCTGGAATCGGTCGAGACCACGCTTTCGGTGATCGCCGAGGAAGCGCGCACGGGCCTGGCCGGCGACGACCGCAACCTGGCTGCCGCGCGCCGGCGCATGGCCGATTCCCTGCGCCTGGCCCCGCATATCCGCCAGTTGACCATCCTGCGCGGCGCCACGGTGTTGGCCGACACCAATGGCCCCGACGGCACCAAGGTCGATCTGGCCATGTTGGGGCTGGACAAGAACCAGGCAGCCCCCACCGGCCAAGGATTGCGGATCGGCACCTTGCAAAGAAGCCGCTTCCTGCCGCACCAGGGCGAATTGCCCGACCAGCACAGCCTTCGTTCGCTGATTCCTGTCGCGCTGGTGGCGGCCGATTCCTCCTCGACGGCGCCTTTGATGATCGTCGCCGCGCTGAACACCGCCTATCTGGAAGACATCTTCACCAGCGGCGCCTTCCGCCGGGACAGCCATCACGGCCTGGTTCGCCAGGACGGCCAGCCGCTGATCGCCACCGACAGCCTGGTCGAGTGGAATGCTCCGCTGGCGGCGATGCTGTCATCGGGAGCGGACCAGCATTTCGTCTCGGTTCAATCCCTGGCCGTACCGCTGGGCGCCACCGCCTTGCGGCTGTCGGCACGCTATCCGATCGCGGTGGTGATCGGAGTCCGCCATGCCGAGACCCTGCGCGACTGGGCCGGACGCAACCGCTCCATCCTGGCGGTGTTGGCGGTGGTCAGCCTTGGCGCCGCCGCCGTGCTGTTCGTGGTCCTGCGCCAGGCCTTGGTTCGCCGCACCTTGCAGGCGCAGGTCCGCGTGCTGGTCAAGGCCATCGAGCAATCGCCCGTGGTGGTGGTGGTCACCGATGCCGACGGCGTGATCGACTATGTCAACCCGGCCTTCACCCGCCTGTTCGGCTATACCGCCGAGCAAGCGGTCGGGCGCAACCCGCGCCTGTTGAACAGCGGACAAAATCCGTCCGAGAATTATCGTGCCCTGTGGGACAGCCTGACCCGCGGCCAATCCTGGAGCGGGGAATTCATCAACCGCGCCAATGACGGGTCGCTGGTGCATGTGTCTTCGACCATTTCGGCGGTTCGCGACAGCCACGACCGCACCACCCATTTCATCGGGGTGATGGCCGACATCACCGAGGCCAAGCGCGCCGAGCGCGAACGCGAATCGCTGATCTTGCGCCTGGGCCGCGCCAACGAGGGCCTGCAACGCTTCGCCGAGATTTCCGCCCATCACCTGCAAGAGCCGGCGCGCCGCCTGGTCAGCTTCGCCCAGCGGCTCAAGACCCGCCTGACCGGCCGGTTCGAGGACGAGGACGCCCAGGTGTCGCTGGCCTTCATCGAGCAGCAGGCCGGGCGCCTGCGCGATCTGCTGCGCGACGTGCAACTGTACCTGGCGGCCGACGTCCCGCTGGGGGCGCAATCGGAAATCGACACCGCCCGCGTCGCCCGCGACGTCGTCTTGCGCTTCGGCCCCAGGATCGATGCGGCCCACGCCCGCGTCCTGGTCACCGACCTGCCGCACCTGACCATCGACGCCCCGCGGCTGGCCGATCTTTTCGCCATCCTGCTGGAAAACGCCATCAGTTATCGCCGCCCCGACGTGCCGCCGGAAATCATCATCAGCGGCGAGACCACCGCCGATCGGGTTCGCCTGACCGTGGCCGACAACGGCACCGGGATCGCCCCGGAATTCCGCGAACGGGTGTTCAGGGTGTTCGAGCGCCTGCCGCGGACCGGCGACATGCAGGGCACGGGGATCGGACTGGCCATCGCCCGACGAATAGTCGAAAGTAATAGCGGCCAGATCTGGATCGAGGAAACCCCCGGCGGTGGCGTCACCGTCGTCGTCGAATTCGAGGTTGCAGAAAAACCATGACCTTTCCGAACGGCACACCCAGGCGCCATATCCTTTTGGTCGAAGACGATCTTGCCGACGCCCATCTGGTCCGGCTGGCAATCGGCGAGGAAGGGGGCAAGGTCGCCGTCCACCATGTGCTGGACGGCCTGGAAGCGTTCGAGTTCCTGAAGCGGTCGGAACCGCGCTTCGCCACCGCCCCCCGGCCCGACCTGATCTTGCTGGATCTCAACATGCCGCGCATGGACGGCCGCGAGTTCCTGGCCGAAGTGCGTCATTCGCCCGATCTGATGGACATCCCGGTGGTGGTGCTGACCACCTCGGATGTCGAACGCGACGTCTTGGCGTCGTACCAGCTGGGCGCCGCCGGATACGTGGTCAAGCCGGTCGATCTCGACGAATTCACCCAGGCGATGCGCCGGCTCCAGGATTACTGGTTCGCCTTGACCCGGCTGCCGCCCTCGCGCACATGATCGAAGGACAATCGTCACTGGTTCACCATCCATTCTTAATTCACGATTATTCTATTTATAATGCGAAGGTATAGTTCACCCAGTTTTCAGTCAGGGAGGGCGTTGTCGTCATGGAAATCCGTCAAACGGTGGTCACCGGTGGCGAGCCTTTGGCCGCCTTAAGCGAAATTTCCCCCAATCTGGTCCTGGTGTTCGGGTCGGTCGCCGCCATGCGCGTGCCCGAGTTCCATGCGCAATTGCGCGCGGCCTTCCCGGCGGCGGAACTGATCGGCTGTTCGACCGCCGGTGAAATCGCCGGCCAACGGGTCCGCGACGGCAGCGTCGTGCTGACCGCCATCCGCTGGGACAAGACCCGTCAGCGCGTCGCCAAGGCCCGCGTGACCGACATGGCCCATTCCGACGATGCCGGCCGCGACATCGGCCGGGTGTTGAAGGGCGACGGACTGCGCGCCGTGCTGGTGTTCGGCAAGGGCCTGGGCATCAACGGCAGCGCCTTGATCGAAGGCATCATCGCCGAGGTCGGCGGCGAGGTACCGATTTCCGGTGGACTGGCCGGCGATGGCGGCGCCTTCACCGAAACCCTGACCCTGTCCACCGATGGAATCGATTGCGACGGCGTGGTCGCGGTCGGCCTTTATGGCGACGCCGTCGAGATCGGCCATGGCAGCTATGGCGGTTGGCAGCCGTTCGGGCCGGTGCGCAAGGTCACCCGCTCGGAAGGCAACGTCTTGTTCGAACTGGACGGCCAGTCGGCCTTGGCCCTCTACAAGGAATATCTGGGCGAATACGCCAAGGACCTGCCGGCATCCGGCCTGTTGTTCCCGTTCGAGATGCTGCGCGAGGACCACAGCACGGTCGGCCTGATCCGCACCATTCTGGGCGTCGACGAGGCCTCGGGCTCGCTGGTCCTGGCCGGCGACATCGATGCCAACGGCTATCTGCGCCTGATGCACGCCAACAATGACGGCCTGGTCGACGGCGCCGAGACCGCCGCCAAGCGGGCCGGGGCCGGCCCCGGCGCCATCCCCGGTCAAACCCTGGGCATCCTGGTCAGCTGCGTCGGCCGCAAACTGGTGATGGGCGACGCCGTCGAGGACGAGGTCGAAGCGGTGGCCACCGTGCTGGGCAAGAGCGCCACCATTGCCGGCTTCTACTCGTATGGCGAGATCGCGCCCTTCTCGTCGAACATCGACTGCAAGCTGCACAACCAGACGATGACCGTGACGTTCATTGCCGAGCGGTGACATGAACCGAATTCTATTACGTCAGTTGCGCCGAGCCTTCGGAGTCGATGGCGAAACCGAAGTCCAGGCGCTGTTGATGGAATTGTTCACCCTGCCCGCCGACAGCCTGCCGCCGTCGGCGGCACGGCTGATCGCCGGGCTGGCCGAATTGCTGCGCCGGGTCGAGGACACCTACGAGCAGAACGAGCGCGACCTGTCGCTCCGGAACCGCAGTCTGGTTCTCAGTTCCGACGAACTGAACCGGGTCAACGAGCGCCTGCGCGACGAGGCCCACGCCCAGGCCCAGGCCATCGAGACCCTGCGCGGCACCGTCAACGAGCTGCTGGCCGCCTCGGACATGCCGATCATCGACGAGGGTGCGGCCGGGCTGGACAAGCTGTCGGCGCTGATTTCCAATCTGGTCCACGAGCGCAGCGACATCCAGCTGGAACTGGAACAGCAGAAGTTCGCCCTGGACCAGCATGCCATCGTCAGCATCACCGACCGTGCCGGCACCATTCTTTACGCCAACGACAAGTTCCTGGCGGTCAGCGGCTATTCGCGCGAGCAGTTGCTGGGGCAGAACCATCGCATCGTCAAGTCCGGCGCCCACCCGCCCGAATTCTTCCGCGAGATGTGGCGAACCATCGCCAGCGGTGAAGTGTGGCACGGCGAAGTGTGCAATCGCCGCCGCGACGGCCAGATCTACTGGGTCGACGCCACCATCGTCCCCATCCTCGACGAGCGCGGCAAGCCGCGCCAATATATCGGCATCCGCACCGACATCACCGAACGCAAGCAGATGGAAGCGGCGCTGCGCGAAAGCGAACAGCGTCTGCAGATCGCCCTGGATGCCGGCTCGATCGGCCTGTGGACCTGGAACCTGCAAACCGATCAGGCGACGTTCAGCAGCCAGTGGATGGGGATGCTGGGCTATCCGCCCGACGCCTTCCCCCATACCGGCCAGTCCTGGGCCAACCTTTTGTGCCCCGACGACCGCGAGTCCGTCCAGGCGGCGCTGAACTCCCATCTGGAAGGCCGCACGCCCACCTACGAGGTCGAGTTCCGCCTGCTGCACCGCGACGGGACGTGGCGGTGGATCATGGCCTCGGGCCGTTTGATCGAACGCGACGGCGACGGCAAGCCCTTGCGCATGGCCGGCACCCACAAGGACATCACCGACCGCAAGAGCGTCGAGGCGCAATTGCGCATCGCGCTGGACAACGCCGAGGCGGCCAACCGGGCCAAGTCGGACTTCCTGGCCACCATGAGCCACGAAATCCGCACCCCGATGAACGGCATCATCGGCATGACCGGCCTGTTGATGGACACCCATCTGACCAAGGAACAGCGCCATTTCGCCGACACCGTGCGGATGTCGGCCGAATCGCTTCTGGGCATCATCAACGACATCCTGGATTTTTCGAAGATGGAGGCCGGCCGCCTGGAATTCGAGGACGGCCCCTTCGAGATCACCCCGCTGATCGAGGGCGTGGTCGATATTCTGGGTCCTCGCACCAAGGGCAAGGACATCGATTTCAGCTATTTCATCCCCACCGAGGCGCACGGCGTGTTCTCGGGCGATGCCGGCCGCCTGCGCCAGGTGCTGATGAACCTGGCCGGCAATGCCGTCAAGTTCACCGAAAAGGGCGCGGTCACCATCACCGTCGGCGCGCGCCACGTCTCGGACGACACCACCTGGCTGGACGTGTCGGTATCCGACAGCGGCGTCGGCATCCCAGAGGCGGCGCAAGGCAAGCTGTTCGCAAAGTTCACCCAGGCCGATTCCTCGACGGCGCGCAAGTTCGGCGGCTCGGGGCTGGGACTGGCCATCTCGAAGACCATCGTCGACATGATGGGCGGCGAGATCGGTTTCACCAGCAAGGTCGGGCACGGATCGACCTTCTGGTTCAAGGTGCCGCTGCGCTGCATCAGTCGGGTCCAGCCGGCCCAGGCCCCCGACAACCCGCTGGCCGGGCTGCATGTGCTGGTGGTCGACGACAACGAGACCAACCGCGAGATCTTCTTCCGCCAATTGCATTCCTGGGGTGCCATCGCCGCCATGGCCGACAGCGCCACCAGCGGCCTGATGGCGATCCGCTCGGCGTCGCTGTCGGGAAGCCCCTTCCATGTCGCCCTGATCGACCATCACATGCCGGGCATGAGCGGACTGGACCTGGCCGCCGTGCTGCGCACCGACCCGGCCCTGGCGGAATTGCGCCTGATCCTGGCCTCGTCGGGCAATCCGGGCGAGTTCGCCGAGGCCGGCAAGCGGCTGGGCCTGTCGGCGGTCTATTCCAAGCCGCTCAGGCAAAGCGCCCTGCTGGATTGCCTGATGGAGATCACCGGCAAGCGGCCCGACCAGCCGGTTCCGGTTCATTCCAGCCCGGCCACCGAGATCACCACCACCACGGCGCTGCGCATCCTGGTGGCCGAGGACAATTCGGTCAACCAGCAGGTCGCGGTGGGCTTGCTGGCCAAGCTGGGCCACCGCGCCGATGTCGCCGACGACGGCCGCGAGGCGCTGAACCTGGTTCAGACCTGCGATTACGACCTGGTCTTGATGGACATGCAGATGCCCAACATGGACGGGCTGGCCGCCACCGCCGCGATCCGGGCGCTGCCCGGCGACAAGAGCGCCATTCCGATCATCGCCATGACCGCCAACGCCATGCAGGGCGACCGCGAGATCTGCATCAATGGCGGCATGAACGATTATGTCAGCAAACCGATCGACCGCCGCCGGCTGTCCGAGGTGCTGGATCGCTGGACCGAGCGCGTGCTGGGCCGGCGCAAGAATTCCTGCCAGCCCGACTCCGTCGCTTCGCCCGAGCCGCAGGACACGGCCACCGAACCGGCCGCCGAGCCGGACATCATCGACAAGGACGCGCAAGAGGGCCTGATCGACGCCCTGGACCGCGACGTCTTCATCGGCCTCTTGACCTCGTTCACCCGGTCGATGCCGACCAGGCTGCGCGAGATGGAATCGGCGCTGTCCGATGCCGACATGGACCAGTTGAAGCGCACCGCCCACTCGCTGAAGGGGGCGGCGGCGAATTTGGGACTGCCGCGCCTGGCAGACTGCTTCTCGCATATCGAACAGGCCGGGATATCCGGCGACCATGCCGCCGGAGACCGCTGGTTCGAGAAGGCGCTGGGCGTCGCCGAGACCACACTGGCGGCCCTGTCTTCGGAGTTCGGGACATGACCATGCGCATCATGATCGTCGATGACAACGACACCAACTTGACGTTGTTCGAACAGATCGCCAAGCGGGTGGCCGACGACGTCACCGTGACCTGCCACCCCGACCCGATCGAGGCGCTGCAGAACGCCACCGCCTCGCTGCCCGATCTGGTGGTGGTCGATTTCATGATGCCGGGCCTGGACGGCCATCAATTGCTGGAAGCGATCCGCCTGCTGCCGGGCGGCCGCGACGTTCCCATCGTCATGATCACCGCCGCCGGCGAGCGTCAGGTCCGTCACCGCGCCCTGGAACTGGGCGCCACCGACTTCCTGACCAAGCCGGTCGATGCCACCGAGATGCGGGTGCGCCTGACCAACCTTCTGGCCCTTCGCCGCAGCCACCTGGCCCAGAAGAACCGCAACAAATGGCTGGCCGAAGAGGTGCGCAAGGCGACCAGCGCCATCACAGCCCGCGAGCACGAACTGATCGTCCGCCTGTCGCGCGCGGCCGAGTTCCGCGACCCGGAAACCGGCGGCCACATTCAGCGCATGGCCCATTTCTCGCGCATGATCGCCGCCGGCCTGGGCCTGCCCGACGACCAGTGCGACCTGATCTTGAAGGCGGCGCCGATGCACGATGTCGGCAAGCTGGGAATACCCGACGCCATCTTGCTGAAGCCGGGCCGGCTGACCGACGAGGAATTTTCGGTGATGAAGCGCCATCCGTCCATCGGCCACGCCATCCTGGACGGATCGGAATCCGACCTGATCCGTCTGGGCGCCGAGATCGCCTATTATCACCACGAAAAGTACGACGGCAGCGGCTATCCGTTCGGCCTGAAGGGCAAGGACATTCCGCTGACCGGCCGCATCGTGGCGGTCGCCGACGTGTTCGACGCCCTGACCAGCACCCGGCCCTACAAGACCGGCTGGACGGTCGAAGACGCGGCCAAGTTCCTGGAAACCGGGCGCGGCACCCATTTCGACCCGTCCTGCGTCGATGCCTTCCTGGCCGCCTGGCCCGACATCCTGGCGACCAGGGCCCGCTTCGCCGACGATGGCGGCCATTGACCTTAGGACCGTAAAGCGGGCCGTCATGGCTTGTCGCGGCAACCGCACGCCCCTACATTGACAGGGTTCCAGCACGGCAACCGGGGGCAAGCGATGCGTCTGACCGTCAACGGCGTCACCCATCAGGTCGAGGCCGCCGCCGACACCCCGCTTTTGTGGGTGCTGCGCGACCATCTGGGCCTGACCGGCACCAAATACGGCTGCGGCGCCGCCCAGTGCGGCGCCTGCCTGGTCCAGCTTGACGGCAAGCCGGCCATGGCCTGCGCCACCCCGGTCAGTGCCGCCGAGGGCCGCGCCATCACCACCATCGAAGGCATTTCCGGCCGGGTCGCCCAGGCGGTCACCGCCGCCTGGACCGAGCTGGACGTGCCGCAATGCGGCTATTGCCAAAGCGGCCAGGTGATGGCGGCGATGACGCTGCTGACCGACAATCCCAAGCCGACCGACGCCCAGATCGACGATGCTTTGTCGGGCCATCTGTGCCGCTGCGCCACCTATCAGCGCATCCGCGCCGGCATCCATGCCGCCGCCCGCAAGCTGGGAGCCTGAGCCATGGACCGCCAGCTGCCCCTCTCGCGCCGTTCGTTCCTGCTGACGGTGGGCGCCGCAGGCGCCGGCCTGACGCTGGGCTTCAAGGCCCAGGCCGCCGACCCGGCCCAGCCCCCCTCGTCGCCGTTCCAGGCCTATCTGCGCATCAGCCCCGACAGCACGGTCACCATCTTGTCGGCCCACATGGATATGGGCCAGGGCATCTATTCCGGTATCGCGCTCTTGGTGGCCGAAGAGTTGGATCTGGACCCCGCCGCCATCGCCGTCGAGGGCGCCTGGGGCAATCCCAAGCTGTACGGCAACTTGGCCTGGGGCGGCGTGGCGCAAGGTACCGGCGGCTCGACGGCGATGAAATCGTCGTTCCAACGCTATCGGATGGCCGGTGCCGCGGCGCGCGCCATGCTGGTCGAGGCGGCCTCGCAAGCCTGGCGGGTGTCGCCCCATCTGGTCCGGGTGGAACACGGCATGGTCATCGGCCCCAAGGGCCGCAAGGCGTCGATCGGCGCCTTCGCCGAGGCGGCCGCCGCCCAGCCGGTCCCGGCCGAGCCGCACCTGAAATCCCCGACCGAATGGCGCCTGATCGGCAAGGAAGGTTTCCGCCGGCTCGATTCGGCGGCCAAATCCACCGGCCGCCAGACCTATACCGCCGATCTGCGCCTGCCCGGCATGTTGACCGCCGTGCTGGCCCGGCCGCCGCTGTTCGGGGCGACGGTGAAATCCTTCGACGCCACCGCCGCCAAGGCGATCCCCGGCGTGGTCGAGGTGGCGGCCACCTCGCGCGGCGTGGCGGTGATCGCCACCGATACCTGGACCGCCATCAAGGGCCGCCAGGCGCTGACCGTCGAATGGGACCAGACCCACGCCGAAACCCGTGGATCGGCCCAATTGTGGGCCGAATACCGCCGCCTGGCCGGCGAAAGCACGCCAGCGCCCATCGCCGCCAGCCGCGGCAATCCCGACCAGGCCCTGAAACGGGCGGTGGCCCGCATCGACGCCACCTATGAATTCCCCTACCTGGCCCATGCGGCGATGGAGCCGTTGAACGCGGTGGCCGCCCGCACCGGCGACATGATCGAGGTGTGGGGCGGCCATCAGATGCCCGACCTTTACCGCGCCCTGGCGGCCAAGGCGGCGGGGGTCGCCCCGGAATCGGTGCGCCTGCACGTGATGATGACCGGCGGCGGCTTCGGCCGGCGCGCGGTGGCCGACGGCGACGTGGTGGTCGAAGCGGTGGAATGCGCCAAGGCCATCGGCTGGCGTGCTCCGGTCAAGGTCCAGTGGACCCGCGAAGACGACATGACCGGCGGCCGCTATCGCCCGATGATGCTGCACAAGGTGGCGGCCGGTATCGGGTTGGACGGCCAGCCGCTGGGCTGGCGCCACCGCATCGTCGGCCAATCGATCGGCGCCGGCACGCCGTTCGAGAAGATGCTGGTCCATGACGGCGTCGATCACACCTCGGTCGAGGGGGTTTCGGATTCTCCCTATGCACCGGCCGATTTCCATTGCGACCTGATCTCGCCCAAGGTCGGCGTGCCGGTCTTGTGGTGGCGCTCGGTCGGCCTCACCCACACCGCCTTCGTCACCGAGACCCTGATCGACGAGATGGCCGTCCTGGCCGGCAAGGACCCGCTGGCCTATCGCCGCGCCCTGTTGGCGGACCATCCGCGCCATCTGGCGGTGCTTGACCTGGTGGCCGCCAAGGCTGGCTGGGGCGACAAGCTTCCGCCCGGCCGTTTCCGCGGCCTGGCGGTGCACCAATCCTTCGGCTCGGTGGTGGCCCAAGTCGCCGAGATCGCCCTTGATGGCAAGGGCGGCTTCAAGGTAATCCGCGTCGTCTGCGCCGTCGATTGCGGCCTGGCAGTCCAGCCCGACCAGATTCGCGCCCAGATGGAAGGCGGCATCGGCTTCGGGCTGGGCGCCGCCCTGTATGGCCGCATCACCCTGACCGACGGCCGGGTCGACCAGACCAGTTTCAACGGCTACGAAGTGCTGCGGCTCGACGAGATGCCCGTCATCGAGGTGCATATCGTGCCATCGGCGGCACCGCCGACCGGCGTCGGCGAACCGGGCGTGCCGCCGATCGCCCCGGCCATCGCCAACGCCCTGGCGGCGGCGACCGGCAAGCGCACGCGGACATTGCCGTTCAAGGATTGATTACTCGACCGTCACGCTTTTGGCCAGGTTGCGCGGCTGATCGACGTCGGTGCCCTTGGCGACGGCGACGTGGTAGGCCAGCAATTGCACCGGCACGGCGTACAAGATCGGGGCGACGAACGGATCGACGCTGGGCAAGGTGAAGGCGGCCAGCGGCTTGTTGACCAGACGGGCCTGGCCTTCCTTGTCCGACAGGAACACCACCCGGGCGCCGCGCGCGATCACTTCCTGAACGTTCGACGCCGTCTTGTCGTAAAGCTCGTCGGTCGGGCACACCACGATCACCGGCACATGGTCGTCGATCAGGGCGATCGGGCCGTGCTTCAACTCGCCCGAGGCATAGCCCTCGGCATGGATATAGCTGATTTCCTTCAGCTTCAACGCCCCTTCCAGGGCGATGGGATAGCCGGTGCCGCGCCCCAGATACAAAACATCGCGGGCCTGGGCGATATCCTCGGCGACGCGGCGGATGCCGTCGTCGGCCCGCAAGATCTCGGAAATGCAGGCCGGCACCTCGGCCAGGGCCTGCGATAGGCGGGCTTCCTCGGTGGCCGGCAATTGGCCGTTGGCGCGCCCCAGCGCGATGGCGACACAGGCCAGCACCGTCAACTGGCAGGTGAAGGCCTTGGTCGAGGCGACGCCGATTTCCGGCCCGGCCTGGGTCAGCAGCGCCGCATGGGCGGTGCGCGCGATGGTACTTTCGGCGACGTTGACCAGGGCGATGGTGTTCATGCCCCGATCCAGACACCAGCGCAGCGCCGCCAAGGTGTCGGCGGTCTCGCCCGATTGCGAGATGAAGATGGCCAGGTCGCCCTTGGCCACCACCGGCTGGCGATAGCGGAATTCCGAGGCGATATCGACCTCGACCGCCACCTTGGCCAGGCGCTCGATCCAGTATTTGGCGACCAGCCCGGCATAATAGGACGTGCCGCAGGCGACGATGGTGACGCGGTTGACCGAACCCAGATCGAACGGCAGATCCATCAAGGTGATGGTCCGCGACGCCGGGTTCAGCATGGTGTTCAGGGTATCGCCCACCACCTGCGGCTGCTCGAAGATTTCCTTCAGCATGAAGTGGCGATGCTCGCCCTTGCCGATCATCGCGCCCGAGAACTGGGTCAGCCGGACCTGGCGCTCGACCGGATTGCCGGCGCGGTCGCGCACCTGGACGCCGTCGGCGGTCAGCACCGCCCAGTCGCCGTCCTCGAGATAGGAAATCTTCTGGGTCAGGGGCGCCAGGGCCAGCGCGTCCGAGCCCAGGAACATCTCGCCGGCGCCATAGCCGATGGCCAGCGGGCTGCCTTCGCGGGCGCAGATCAACAGATCGTCGCGGCCGGCGAACAAAATCCCCAGGGCAAAGGCCCCGTGCAGGCGCTTCAAGGCGGCGGCGACCGCGTCCTCGGGGGCCAGGCCGGCGGCCAGGTGGAAGTCGATCAATTGGGCCACGACCTCGGTGTCGGTGTCGCTTTCGAACACCTGGCCGGCCGTGGTCAGTTCAGCCTTCAGTTCGGCATAATTCTCGATGATGCCGTTATGGACCACGGCAACGCGCGAGGTGGCGTGCGGGTGGGCGTTCTTCTCATTGGGCACGCCGTGGGTGGCCCAGCGGGTGTGGCCGATGCCGATGGTGCCGGCCAGCGGCTGGCTGTCCAGCAGGCGCTCCAGATTGACCAGCTTGCCCTCGGCGCGGCGGCGGCGGATGTCGCCATCGACCAGGGTGGCGATCCCGGCCGAATCATAGCCGCGATATTCCAGACGCCGCAAACCCTCGACCAGAAGAGGCGCAACGGCGCCCTTGCCGATCATGCCGACGATGCCGCACATGGTGCTACCCCTTACGACTTGGCCTTCTCGGCCTTCTTGCGTTCACGGAAACGGTCGGCCCAGCCGGCCAGCTCCATCTGGTTGCCGCGCGCCACCGCCAGCGCGCCCGGCGTGACGTCGCGGGTCACCACCGAGCCGGCCCCGACGATGGCGCCGTCGCCGACGGTGATCGGCGCCACCAACGACGAGTTCGAGCCGATGAAGGAGCCCGCGCCGATGTCGGTGAAGCTTTTGTCGAAGCCGTCGTAATTGCAGGTGATGGTGCCCGCGCCGACATTGGCGCCGGCGCCGACCCGGGCGTCGCCGATATAGGCCAGGTGGTTGACCTTGGCGCCCTTCTCGACCTTGGCCTTCTTGACCTCGACGAAATTGCCGATATGGGCGTCGTCCTCGATCTCGGCGCCGGGGCGCAGGCGGGCGAACGGGCCGATCTCGACGCCGTCGCCGATGGTGCAGCCCTCGAAATGGCAGAAGCCCTTGATGGTGACGCCGTCGCCGACGCTGACCTTCTTGCCGAACACCACATTGGGCCACACCACGACGTCGCGGCCCAGTTTGGTGTCCCACGAGAACCACACGGTCTCGGGCTCGATCAGGGTGGCGCCGTTATCCATGGCGGCCAGGCGCAGGCGGCGCTGGACGATGGCCTCGGCCCCGGCCAGCTCGACGCGCGAATTGACGCCCAGCAATTCCTCGGGCTCGCCCAGCACGAACGCGCACGATGCGCCGTCGCCGCGCGCCAAGGCGACCACGTCGGTCAGATAGTACTCGCCCTTGGCATTGTCGTTGGACAGCCGTTCGACCAGGCGCCACAGGCGCTTGCCATCGACGGCCATGACGCCGGAATTGCACAGCGGGATGGCCCGCTGTTCCTCGTTGCCGTCCTTCCACTCGACGATGGCCTTCAAGCCCTCGGCACCAACCACCAGGCGGCCGTAATGGCCGGGATCGGCCGGCTTGAAGCCCAGCACCACCACCGCCGGCTGCTTCGGCCCGCGCCGTTCGGCCAGCATGCGCTTCAATGTGTCGCGGGTGATCAACGGGGTGTCGCCGAACACCACCAGCACGTCGCCGTCGAACTCGCCCAAGGCGGCCTTGGCCTGCGCCACGGCGTGGCCGGTGCCCAGACGGTCGGTCTGCACCGCCGTCGTCAGCGGCGCCACTTCCTCGGCGACGCAATCCATGCCGGGGCCGACCACCACCACCACCTTCTCAGGCGACAGGCCCTGCACCGTTTCGATCAGGTGTCGGATCATCGGACGCCCGGCCAAGGGATGCATGACCTTGGGCAGGTCGGACTTCATGCGGGTGCCCTGCCCTGCGGCGAGCACAATGACGGCGAGACGATGGCTGGACATACAGACTCTACCTGTTGCGGGTCAGGGCGGAAGGTGCCACAAAGGACCGTTGGGAGCCAGTCAATCTTTATTGCGGAAGGTTTCAATGAATCGGGCGAAGCGGGCAGTTATCTTCGATCTTGACGGCACCTTGATCCATTCCCTTCCGGATTTGACCATCGCGGTCAACAAGACCCTGGCCATGGCCGGGCGGGCGCCCTTGACCGACGCCGATGTCGGGCCGATGGTCGGCGACGGCGCCTCGACCCTGGTGACCCGCGCCTTCGACGCCCGGGGCGGCCTGCCCGACGGCAATATCGATCTGTGGCTGGAACGCTTCCTGGCCCATTACGAGCCCCATGCCGCCGACCTGACCAAGCCGTGGGACGGTGTGGTCGAGACGTTGGAGAAACTGAAGGCCAAGGGGATCGCGCTGGCGGTATGCACCAACAAGCCGACCAAGGCCACCCACGACATCCTGAGCGTGCTGGGCATCGACCACTTCTTCGCCGTGGTGGTCGGCGGCGACGACGCCCCGGCCCTGAAGCCCAACCCGGCCCATGTCGAGGCGGTGCTGACCCGCCTGCGGGTCGGCGCCGACGAAGCGGTGATGGTCGGCGATTCGGTCAACGACGTGCTGGCCGCCAAGGGCGCCGGCCTGCCGGTGGTGGTGGTCAGCTTCGGCTATTCGAAAAACCCGGTGGCGGAACTGGGCGCCAGCTACGTGATCGACGATTTCCGCGACCTTTACGAAGCCGTCGTCGGCCGTCAGTAGCGCCGGACCAGCCGTGCCGCCAGGAACACGATAACCGCCGCCACCACTACCGACGGGCCGGCTGGGCTGTCGAAATGCCAGCTGGCCGCCAGACCCGAGCCGACCGCCACCATGCCGACAAGTGCTGCGAAGGCAGCCATCTGCTCGGGCGTGCGCGACAGGCCGCGCGCGGTGGCGGCCGGGATCACCAGAAGTGCTGTGACCAGCAGCACGCCGACCACCTTCATCGCCACCGCCACCACCAGCGCCACCAGCACCATCAGAATCATTCGGGCGCGCTCGACCGCATGGCCCTCGATCGTCGCCAGGTCGGGATCGATGGTGGCGGCCAGCAGCGGCCGCCACACCAGGGCCAACGCGGTCAGCATCAGCGCGCCGCCGCCCCAGATCAGGCCGACATCGCCCCAGGTGACCGCCAGGATGTCGCCCAACAGCCAGCCCATCAGATCGACCCGCACGGTTTCGACCTGCGACAACGCCACCAGCCCCGCGGCCAGCGACCCATGCGAGACGATGCCCAAGATGGTGTCCGAGCCCAGCTTGTCCTGGCGTTGGGCCTGGGCCAGCAAGATGGCCGCGGCGACGGCGACGAAGGCGATGCCGAACAGGGGCAAGGTCCCCAGCAGCAGGCTGGCGACCACACCCAGCAGCGCCGCATGGGCCAAGGTGTCGCCGAAATAGGCCATGCGCCGCCATACCACGAAGCAGCCGAATGGCGCTGCCACCAGGGCCAGACCGATGCCGGCGGCCAGGGCCTTGATCAGGAACTCATCCATGGTGGCAGTCCGGGCCATGCTGATGGCCGACCGAGCCGTCGGGCAGATGCTGGTGATCGTGGACATGGGTATAGACCGCCAGGCTGGCGGCGACGCCCGGCCCGAACAGGGCCAGATATTCGGGGTGGCGGCTGACCGTCTCGGGGTGGCCGGCGCAGCAGACATGGCGGTTCAGGCACACCACCTCGTCGGTGGCGGCCATCACCACATGCAGATCGTGGCTGACCATCAGCACGGCGCAGGCGCCGGTCCGGGCCAAGGCGGCGATCAGGTCGTAAAGCTCGGCCTGGCCGGCCATGTCGACACCGGCGACCGGCTCGTCCAGCACCAGAAGATTGGGCCGGCGCAACAGGGCACGGGCCAGCAGGACCCGCTGCAGTTCGCCGCCCGACAGGTCGCGCACCTGGCGGCCCAGGACATGGCCGGCCGACACCTGTTCCAGCGCCCGGTCCCATTGGGAAGCGTCGGAATCGGGCGCCGCCATGGCCAGGAAGCGGCGCACCGACAGCGGCAAGGCCGGATCGATGCTCAGACGCTGCGGCACATAGCCGACGATGGCGCCGGCCCGACGGCTGACCGTGCCGGAATCGGGCTTGACCAGCCCCAGGGCGACCCGCACCAGCGTCGATTTGCCGGCGCCGTTGGGGCCGACGATGGTGACGATGCGGCCGGGCTCGACCGCCAGCGACACCCCCGACAGCACCGGATGGCCGGCCAGCGCCAGCGACACCTTGTCCAGGCGGACCAGGGCGCTCATGGGCTGGCCCCGGCCCGGCAGCCCGGGCACAAGCCCTGCGCCTCGACCGTCAGACTGTCGATCTGAAAACCCAGGGCGGCGGCTTCTTGTTCGATGGCGCGGGTGGTGGCGGCCTCGGCCAGCTCGGCGACGGCACCGCACTGGCGGCACAGCAGGAACAGCCCGGCATGGGGCTGGCCGGGATGGGAACAGCCGACATAGGCGTTCTGGGTCTCGATGCGGTGGATCAGCCCGTGCGCCAGCAGGAAATCCAGCGCGCGATAGACGGTCGGCGGCGCGGCGCCGCGCCCCAATTGCTCCAACAGCGCATAGGCCCCGACCGGGGCGTGGCTGGTCCAGATCAATTCCAGCACCCGGCGGCGGATGTCGGTCAGGCGGGCGCCACGACGGCGGCACTCGGCCTCGGCGGCACCAAGCGCACTCGCCACGCAAGAGCGGTGGTCGTGGTCGTGGGAGGGAAAGGACATCGGGCTTGCCGTCACCAAATGTTATATTATAACGTTACGTCCATCGCCCATCCTCGCACGAAAGCCCACCCATGTCCAAGCACGCCATCGCCGCCTTGCTGTTGTGCCTTGGCACCCAGGTCCACGCCGCCGAATTGAAGGTGGCGGCCTCGATCCAGCCGCTGCATTCGCTGGCGGCGGCGGTGATGGCCGGCGCCGGCCAGCCGGCGCAGGTGGTCAACGGCCTGGCCAGCGAGCACGCCTATGCCCTGAAGCCGTCGGACGCCCGTCTGGTCCAGGCGGCCGACCTGGTGGTGCTGGTTTCGCCTGCCTACGAGACCTTCCTGGCCAGGCCGCTGGCGGCGGCCAGGTCGGACATCCTGGCTTTGGCCCAATTGCCCGGCATCACCCGGCTGGACCAGCGCGAAGGCGGCGCCTGGGAAGCCCACGACCACCACCACCACCATTCCGACCGGGACGAAGCCGACTTCCACCTGTGGCTGGACCCGGCCAACGCCAAGCTTCTGGTGGCCGCTCTGGCCGACAAGCTGGCGGCCAAGGACCCGGGCCGCGCCGCCCTTTACCGGGCCAACGCCCAGGCCACCTTGGCCCGGCTCGACGCGCTGGATTCCGAGCTGGCGGCCAGGCTGGCCCCGGTCAAGACCCGCCCCTATGTGGTGTTCCACGACGCCTATCATTATTTCGAGGCGCGCTATGGCCTGAACCCGGTCGGGGCCGTCACCATCGACCCCGACCGGCCGCCCTCGGCCAAGCGCATGGCGGCCTTGCGCGACCGCATGAAGAGTGCCGGCGCGGCTTGCGTGTTCCGCGAGCCGCAATTCCCCTCGCCGCTGGCCGCCAGCCTGGCCCAGGCGGCCGGCGCCCGCCTGGGCGTGCTGGACCCGCAAGGGGCCGACCTGCCCCCCGGCCCCGACCTTTATTTCACCATGATGCGGCGTTTGGCCGATTCCTTGACCTCGTGTCTTTCGGGCGGCTGAGGGATCATCTATAGGAATAAGCGTCCCCAACCGGAGCCCGCCATGACCGATGCCGCCGCCGCCCTTGCCGCCATCACCTTCAACGCCGACGGGCTGGTCCCGGCCATCGCCCAGCAATTCGACACCGGCGAGGTGCTGATGATGGCGTGGATGAACCGGGACGCGGTGGCCGAGACCCTGGCCACCGGCCGGGTCTGCTATTGGTCGCGCTCGCGCAAGGGTCTGTGGCGCAAGGGCGAGACCTCGGGCCAGCAGCAGCGCCTGAAGGAATTTTTGATTGATTGCGACGGCGACACCATCTTGGTGAAAGTGGACCAGGACGGCGTCGCCTGCCATACCGGCCGGCGCACCTGCTTCTACACCGCCGCCCGCCCGGAAGGCCTGACCGAGGTGGCCCCGGTCCTGGTCTCGCCAGAGGAGCTTTACAAGAAATGACCACCCTTCCGGTGACCGTGCTGACCGGCTTTCTGGGCAGCGGCAAGACCACGCTTTTGAACCATCTGCTGGGCCAGCCCGGCCTGGCCGACACTGCCGTCCTGGTCAACGAATTCGGCGAGATCGGCATCGATCATCTGCTGGTCCGCCATGTCGCGGAAGATATCGTGCTGCTCAATTCCGGCTGCCTGTGCTGCACGGTGCGGGGCGACATGGTCAATGCCTTGCGCGAACTGTTCCTGAAGCGGGTCAAGGGCGAGATCCCCGAATTCGCCCGCGTCATCATCGAGACCACCGGCCTGGCCGACCCCGCCCCCATCATCCACACCCTGATGACCGATCCCTTGCTGTCGAGCCGCTATCGGCTGGACGGCATCGTCTCGACCGTCGATGCCGTCAACGGTTCGGCGACGCTGGACAACCACCCGGAAGCGGTCAAGCAGGCGGCGGTGGCCGACCGCATCGTCATCACCAAGACCGACATCGCCAAGCCCGAACAAACCGCCCGCCTGCGCGAGCGTCTGGCCCGGCTGAACCCGGCGGCCATCACCATCGACGCCATCGACGGCAAGCTGGACCCGGCGGCCATCCTGGATGCCGGCCTGTTCAACGATCGCGACAAGATTCCCGACGTGCGGCGCTGGATGAACGAGGAATCGTTCCGTGCCCACCACGACCACCATCATCACCACCACGACGTCAACCGCCACGACGACCGGGTCCAGGCCTTCGTGTTCACCCGCCAGGCGCCGGTCAGCTGGCCCGGCCTGGCCTTCGCCCTCGAACTGTTGATCGCCAATCGCGGCGAGAACCTGCTGCGCATCAAGGGCGTGGTCAACGTGCTGGGTTCCGACAAGCCGATGGCCATCCATGGCGTGCAGCACGTGTTCCACCCGCCGGCCGCCCTGCCCGGCTGGCCCGACGACGACCACCGCACCCGCATCGTCTTCATCACCCGCGACCTCGACCGCAAGGTGATCGACGACATGCTGGCCGGCGTGCTGGGCCTGGCCGACGAAAAGGGGATTTGACCCGAATGGAGCTGCCCGCCGAATTGCTGCGCACCCTGTCGGCCCATTTCGGCGAGCGCTTGTCGCAGGCGGCCTCGGTGCGCCAGCAGCACGGCAAGGATGAATCGCACTTTTCCGCCTTCCCGCCCGACGCTGTGCTGTTCGCGCAATCGACCAATGACGTCGCCTTCGCCGTCAAGGAATGCGCGCGGTTCCGGGTGCCGGTGATCGCGTTCGGCACCGGCACCTCGCTGGAAGGCCATATCGCGGCGATCAAGGGCGGCGTGACCATCGACCTCGCGGGGATGAAGGCCATCCTGGCCGTTCGCCCCGAGGATCTGGACGTCACCGTCCAGCCCGGCGTCACCCGCAAGCAACTGAACGAGCATCTTCGCGACCAGGGCCTGTTCTTCCCCATCGATCCCGGCGCCGATGCCAGCCTGGGCGGCATGGCGGCGACCCGGGCGTCGGGCACCAACGCGGTGCGCTACGGCACCATGAAGGACAATGTGCTGGGCCTGGAAGTGGTGCTGGCCGACGGCCGCATCATCCGCACCGGCGGGCGCGCCCGCAAATCCTCGGCCGGCTATGATCTGACCCGGCTGATGGTCGGCTCGGAAGGCACGCTGGGCATCATCACCGAACTGACGCTAAAGCTGCACGGCGTGCCCGAGGCCATCTCGGCCGCCACCTGTCCCTTCCCGTCGGTCGAGGCCGCCATCGACACGGTGATCCTGACCATCCAGTCGGGCATCCCCGTCGCCCGCGTCGAGTTCCTGGACCAGACCATGATCGCGGCGGTCAACCGATATTCCAGGACCGACCACCAGGAAGCCCCCACCTTGTTCTTCGAGTTCCACGGCAGCCCGGCCAGCGTCGCCGAACAGGCCGAGCGCGTCGCGTCCATCGCCGCCGATTTCGGGGCCAGCGGATTCACCTGGGCCACCACCACCGAAGAGCGCACCCGCCTGTGGGCGGCCCGCCATACCGCCTATTGGGCGGCGTTGGCGCTGCGGCCAGGCGCCAAGGCCTGGACCACCGACGCCTGCGTGCCGATCTCGGCCCTGGCCCGCTGCCTGTTGGAAACCAAGGCCGACCTGGACCGGTCGGGCCTGATCTCGGCCCTGGTCGGCCATGTCGGCGACGGCAATTTCCACGCCCTGGTGCTGGTCGATCCCGACAACCCGGCCGAGGTCGCCTTGGCCGAACGGCTGAACCAAGGCATCGTCGCCCGCGCCCTGGCCCTGGGCGGCACCTGCACCGGCGAACACGGAATCGGCATGGGGAAGAAGGATTTCCTGGCGGCCGAGGCCGGCGGCGCCCTGTCGGTGATGCGGGCCATCAAGCAGGCGCTGGACCCCGACGGCATCCTGAATCCCGGGAAGATTATCAAGGACTAACACTTTCCTGAGCGCCTTCATCAGACTACACTTCTTTCTGTGCGGAATTGAGACCGCCACGGGACGACCGCGCTGCAATGCAAAAAGAACAGCCGGCGGGATGGGAGACAGAGCAAATGATGGGACTGTTGAAGCGCGGTGGTATTACCTCAAGACTGTGGCTATTGGTCGCGGCACCGTTGGCCGGTCTGGCCGCGGTCTTCATCTACGACGCCGTTCAATTGAAAAGTGAATTGTTCGCCGCCCGCGAGATCAAATTGCGCCATGTGGTCGAGGCCAGCATGGGGGTCCTGCAGCGCTTCGCCCAAGAGGCCAAGGAAGGCCGGATGAGCGAGGACGAGGCCAAGGCCCAGGCCATCGCCACCATCCGCGCCATGCGTTATGAAACGGTCGAGTATCTGTGGATCAACGACCTGGAACAGCCGGTCCCGCGCATGGTCATGCACCCGACCGTGCCGGCCTTGAACGGCAAGCCTTTGACGGATTCCCGCTTCGACAAGGCCACCAGCCGCCGGGCCGGTACCGACGGCCCGACCCTGCCGCTTTCCAAAGCCAACCTGTTCGTCGCCTTCAACGACGTGGTGCGCGAGGCCGGGCACGGCTTCGTCACCTATGACTGGCCCAAGCCCAAGCAGGGCGGCGGCGTCACCGAGGAACTGTTTCCCAAGCTGTCCTATATCAAGCATTTCGAGCCGTGGGCGTGGGTGCTGGGCTCGGGCATCTATGTCGATGACGTCGATTCCATCTATCGGGCCGAGCTGCGCAGCCGGGCGATGCTGTTCCTGTTGATCCTGCTGGCGGTGGGCGGCTTCGGCTACACGCTGTCGCGGGCGATCGGCAAGGGCTTTCGCGACCTGGCCCACGACATGGACGTCATCGACGGCACCGGCGAAGTCGATTCATTGCGCCTGAAGCCCGACCGCGCCGACGAATTCGGCCACGCCGCCAAGATGATGCAGACCATGGCGGAAAATCGCCGCCAGATGCAAGCCATGAGCGCCGAGCGCCAGCGCATGCGCGAGCAGGCCGAGCAGGAACGCATCAACATGCAGCACGAGGTGCTGCGCTCGCTGGTCCAGTCGGCGATGCTGGGCAACGAGGCGATGATCAGCCTGGCCCGCATGAAGCGCGAGATCGACCTGTCGGCCACCCAGATCGACGGCATGGCCGGTTCGGTCGAACAGATGCGCGAGGCGATCACGGCGATTTCCTCGGAAAGCTCGGTGGCGGCCTCGGACGCCGACGGCGCCGGCGATGCGGCCAATTCCGGCCTGGGCGCATCCGGCGAGGCGCTTTCGGCCTTCCAGAAGATCGTCGAATCGGTCGACCAGGCCGGCACCAAGGTCAAGGGCCTGGCCGAGGCGTCGCTGGAAATCGGCAAGATCGTCACCGACATCGAGGCGGTGGCCGGCCAGACCAACCTGCTGGCCTTGAACGCCACGATTGAAGCCGCCCGCGCCGGAGAAGCCGGCAAAGGCTTCGCGGTGGTGGCCGGCGAGGTCAAGGGCCTGGCCAACCAGACCAGCCGCGCCACCGAGGATATCCGTCGCCGCATCGAAGGATTGCAGGGCGAGATCCAGTCGATCGTCGGCGCCATGTCGGCCAGCGTCGCCGTGGTCGATGCCGGCCAGGCGATGGTCGCCGACCTGGGCGGCAAGCTGCAGGAAATCGCCGGCCAGGTCGGTTCGGTGCGCACCCACATGAACGACATCGCCGACGTGCTGGAACGTCAAAGCGGCGTCGCCGGGGAACTGGCCCACGGCACCAACCATGTCGCCACCCTGTCGCGCTCCAACAACGACCAGCTCGAGGGCGTGCTGCAGTCGATGAGCGCGATGATCGAGCAGTTGAACGCCCAGGTCGGCACCTATGCCGGATTGGGATCGGCCAAGCTGCTGGTCGAGGTGGCCAAGAACGACCACATCACCTTCAAGCGCCGCATCCTGGACGGCATCGTCGGCCGCATCCGGCTTACCGCCGACGAAGTGCCCGACCATCATAATTGCCGCCTGGGCAAGTGGTACGACGCCCTGTCCGACCAGGCGCTCAGGGCCGACCCGGCCTATCAGGCCATCGTCAACCCGCACCAGGCGGTGCACCAGCACGCCAAGCAGGCCCTGATCCATGCCGCGGCCGGCGACATCGAGGCGGCGTTCGCCAGCCTGGAAGACATGAACCAGGCCTCGAAATCGATCATCGCCATGCTCGACGCGCTGGGCGCTCGTCTGCTGGAGATGGAAAAGACCGGATGAGTCGCGGCCTGACGCCGGAATTGCTGCTGAGGGCCTATGCCATGGGGGTGTTCCCCATGGCCAAGGCCCGCGAGGACCGGCGGGTGTACTGGGTCGATCCCGACGAACGCGGCATCCTGCCGCTGCCCGACTTCCACGTGCCGCGCTCGTTGAAGAAGGTCCTGCGCAAGGCGCCGTTCGAGATCAAGGTCGATACCGCCTTCCAGGCGGTGATGGAAGGCTGCGCGGAATCCAAGCCCGGGCGCGACAAGACCTGGATCAACGATGAAATCCTGGCGCAGTTCTGCCTGCTGCATCATCTGGGCCTGGCCCATTCGGTGGAATGCTGGCGGGGCGGTGAACTGGTCGGAGGCCTATACGGCCTGGCGCTGGGCGCCGCCTTCTTCGGCGAAAGCATGTTCAGTCGGACCACCGACGCCTCGAAGGTGGCGCTGGTCGATCTGGTGGCGCGGCTGAAGCAGGGCGGCTACGTGCTGCTGGATACCCAGTTCATCACCGACCATCTGGTCCGCTTCGGCGCCGTCGAAATCCCGCGTGAGGATTACCTGGCGATGCTGGCCGCCGCCATGTCGATGCCGGCGCAATTTTCCCGTGAACCGGTCGATTGGCGCCTGGCGGCGGATTCGCTCACCGACTGAGCCAGGCCGCGAACGGTTCCCAGCCGCGCACCAGATCGGCCAGGACCGCATAGCCGCCGGCGCGGGGATGGGCGCCGTCATCGGCCGCCACCTCGGCCATCCATTCCGGCGATGCGGCCAGATCGTCGAACACCGCCAGATAGGGCACGCCGATCCCACCGCACAGATCGGCCAGCGCCGCCGACAGAAGGGCGATGCGGGAATTGGTGTCGGCACAGGCGATCGGCGGCGGCCCGACCATCAGGGTCGGCCATTGCGCCCGGCATTCCACCAAGATGGCCTGCGCGTTGGCCATCGCCTGGTCGGGCGCCACACGGGGGCCAACATCGCCCCAGCTGCAATCATTGACCCCGAACGAAAAGACCACCCGGCCGTCGATTCCCGCCGGCAGGCGCGGGCCGCATTCGCCCCGCCAGCGGGCGCGGATATCGGCGCTGGTGTCGCGGCGGATGCCCAGATTGTAAAGGGTGAAATCATTGACCTCGGCGCGCAGGTCCCGGCAGGCCCGGCCGACCCAGCCCAGGCCGTCGGGATCGTTGGTTCCGTTGACGAAGCTGTCGCCTACGAAACACAACCGCATCACACCCTACCGCGCCTTGCGGCAGTCAAGGACCCAGACGTCGTAGACGGCGTGCTCCATCGCCGACAGCGCCGGGCTGGAGGCGAACATCCAGCCGCGAAACAGGCTTTGCGCCGGCAGGCCGGGCTTCAGTTCCCAGATATCCAGGAACGCAGCACTTTCGGGGTTTTCCTCGGGCCGGCGCTTGCGGCAGGCATGGGCGATGATTTCCAGCCCGCCGACACGGACGGGCTGACCCACCGGCGCTTCGATGGTGACGACGCGGGCGGTGATCTTGTCCAGGCCGCCCAGGATGGCGACGTCCAGCTTCAGGTCCGGCACCGCCGGAACCTGCGCCGCCGCCAGCGACGGCAGCGCCATCAGGCCGAGCAGAAGGACAAGAACGCGGATCATTGCTGGCCGGCGGGCGCCGCCGGAGCGGGAGCCGCGGGCGCCGGGTTGTCGGCGGTGGCCAGGAAGATCAGCTCGCCGACCATTTCCTCGATCGACTTGAAATCCTTGGTCTTGGCGATGCGGCCGCCCTCGGGGATGCGGTCCTTGGCGCGGCCGGGAATCAGCTTGACGAACTTGCCGCCCAGCAACCCTTCGGTCGCGATGGTCGCCACCGTGTCGGCCGGCAGGCGCACATCGGGCGAAATCGACAATTTGACCACGGCGTTGAAGGTGACCTTGTCCAGCTCGTAATCGGCGACGGTGCCGACCTTGACGCCGTTGATGCGGATGTCCGACCCCTTGTCCAGGCCGCCGACGCTGGAGAACTGGGCGGTGATCTCGTAGCCGGTCACTTCCTTCAAATCGGCGTGGGTATAGGCGAAGACCAGGAAGAACGCGGCCACCACCAGCACCACGGCCCCCATGATGGTCTCGATGAGATTGCGTCCCATGTTGGTCCCCTTAGGTGCTTAGTTGGAGATGGACGGCAGCGGCCGGTCCAGATAGCCACGCTTGGCCCGGCCCTGCTGGATGATCATTTCCATCAGGTCCTCGATGACCATCGAATCCTGGGTGAACGGGATTTCCTGGCCGCTGGTCAGCACGCGGTCCTCGGCGCCCGGCTGCAGCACCACGAACTTCGAGCCCAACAGGCCGTCGGTGTGAATCGCCGCCGCGGTGTCGCTGGGCAATTGCACGTCGGACCGGATGCGCAGGCTGGTCACCGCGCGGAAATCCGGGGCCAGGCTCAGCGCCGCCACCTTGCCGACCGGCAGGCCCGACAAACGGACCGGGCTGCCGACGGCGATGCCGTCCAGCCGGCTGAACCGCGCCGTCACCAGATAGCCGTCGGAATCGTCGGATTCACCCGGCGTCTTTTGGGTGACATAGACGATGCCCAGCACCAGCGCGGCAACAGCCACCACCAGCGCGCCGGTGACGATGTCGCGATTGCCGCCCTTGGTGACCATGGCTTTGTCCCCCGCCCCGGCCTAGGGCTGCCAGGCTTCGTAATCGCCGGCGGCGCGTTCGCGCCGGCCGCCCATCAGATCGTGCCCCGGCGGCAGATAGGCGGCCTGGGTGCCGGTGGCGTTCCCCTCGTGCGCCTTTTGCCATTCGCGGCGCGGCGCGGCGGTCAGCGGCGCGTCCGAGGTGTAATGCAGCCAGGCGTGCCATTCCGGCGGCACCATCGAGCCTTCGACCGGGCCGTTATAGATCACCCAGCGCTTGACGCGGGCGCCCTTGGCGGCCGAGCGCGCCTGATAATAGCGGTTGCCGAACGAATCGGTGCCCACCAGCTTGCCGTTGGCCCACGTGAACAGCAATGTGCCCAAGCTAATCATACCATTGTCCCCGTTCTTGCTTCCGGGTTGGAAATCATCGGGGCGGACTATGGCAAATGCGCCCCGACGCGTCCAGAGGATCGTGCCCCCAGCCGCATCATCTTGTGGCCGATCCATAAAAAATGCCGAGATTCCGCCAAAAATGCCGGATTCATTGTGACTACATAATGTGTCCAACAGCCACGATTTCGTCAAAATCTTGTTGAACAGGCACGGCGATTGTCATAGCCTGCGTCTCGGTCGGGGGCTAACCACAATATCTTGTGGAGAGTGCGGCGCGAGGGAAATTCCGGAACCCCTTGTGTCCTGCGCCCAAGCTTCCTTGTCCGCACCAGACAGGCACAGCAAGAACAGAGGGGAGACCATGCGCGTCCAGCGTCATTTCACCAAGGCCGGGGCCTCCGCTTACGCGGCCCTCGAATTCCGCAAGGCCACCAGCGAGATCCGTAATCCGGACGGATCGGTGGTCTTCCAGGCCAAGGATATCGACGTTCCCGCCGCCTGGTCCCAGGTGGCCTGCGACGTGCTGGCGCAAAAGTACTTCCGCAAGGCCGGCGTTCCCGCCCGCCTGAAGCGCGTGGCCGAAAAGGGCGTGCCCGAGTGGCTGCAGCGCCACGAGCCCGACCAGGCCGCCCTGGACTCCCTGCCCGAGAAGGAACGCACCAGCGGCGAGACCAGCGCCCAGCAGGTGTTCGACCGCCTGGCCGGCACCTGGACCTATTGGGGCTGGAAGGGCGGCTATTTCGACAAGGAAGAAGACGCGCAAGCCTTCCGCGACGAGATGGCCTTCATGCTGGCCAGCCAGATGGGCGCGCCCAACAGCCCGCAATGGTTCAACACCGGCCTGCATTGGGCCTATGGCATCGACGGCCCCGGCCAGGGCCACTATTACGTCGATTTCAAGACCGGCAAGATGGTGCGGTCGAAGTCGTCCTATGAACATCCGCAGCCCCATGCCTGCTTCATCCAGTCGATCAACGACGATCTGGTCAATGAAGGCGGCATCATGGATCTGTGGGTGCGCGAGGCCCGCCTGTTCAAGTACGGCTCGGGCACCGGCACCAACTTCTCGGCGCTGCGCGGCGAAGGCGAGCGCCTGTCGGGCGGCGGCAAGTCCAGCGGCCTGATGAGCTTCCTGAAGATCGGCGACCGCGCCGCCGGGGCCATCAAGTCGGGCGGCACCACCCGGCGCGCCGCCAAGATGGTGGTGGTCGATGTCGATCATCCCGACATCGAGAACTTCATCAATTGGAAGGTGGTCGAAGAGCAGAAGGTCGCCGCCTTGGTGTCCGGCTCGAAGCTGGCCGCCAAGAATCTGGGCGAGGTCATGGCCGCCTGCCGCGAATGGGACGGCGACGCCCAGTCCGAGGCCCGATTCGACCCCAAACAGAACAAGCGCCTGAAGAAGGCGATCATCGCCGCCCGCGCCGCCATGCTGCCGGAATCGGCCATCCAGCGGGTCATCCAGTTCGCCCGCCAGGGTTACGAGAGCATGGAATTCCCGGTGTTCAACACCGACTGGGATTCCGAGGCCTATCTGACCGTCTCGGGCCAGAATTCCAACAATACCGTGCGCGTCACCGACGACTTCCTGAACGCGGTGATCGAGGATGCCGACTGGGTGCTGAAGCACCGCACCTCGGGCAAGGTCAAGAAGGTGCTGAAGGCCCGCGACCTGTGGGAAACCATCGGCGAGGCGGCCTGGGCCTGCGCCGATCCGGGCATCCAGTTCGACACCACCATCAATGACTGGCACACCTGCCCGGAATCGGGGCGCATCAACGCCTCGAACCCGTGCTCGGAATACATGTTCCTGGACGATACCGCCTGCAATCTGGCGTCCTTGAACCTGATGTGCTTCCGCCGCACTGATGGCACCTTCGACATCGAGGGCTTCCGCCACGCCTGCCGGCTGTGGACCATGGTGCTGGAAATCTCGGTGCTGATGGCCCAGTTCCCGTCCGAGAAGATCGCCCAGCTGTCCTATGAATTCCGCACCCTGGGCCTGGGCTATGCCAATGTCGGCGGCCTGTTGATGGCCGACGGCATCCCCTATGACAGCGATCACGGCCGCGCCCTGATCGGGGCGATCACCGCCCTGATGACCGGCGAATCCTATCTGACCTCGGCCGAGATGGCCGGCGAGCAAGGCGCCTTCCCCGGCTACGCCCCCAACCGCGAGGCGATGCTGAAGGTCATCCGCAACCATCGCCGCGCCGCCTATGGCCTGACCTCGGGCTATGAGGGGCTGCAGATCGCTCCGGTGCCGCTGGACGCCGACAATTGCCCCGACGCGGCCATTGTCGCCGCCGCGCGCCTGGCCTGGGACAATGCCCTGGCCCTGGGCGAGAAGAACGGTTACCGCAACGCCCAATCGACCGTGGTGGCCCCCACCGGCACCATCGGCCTGGTGATGGATTGCGACACCACCGGCATCGAGCCCGACTTCGCCCTGGTCAAGTTCAAGAAGCTGGCCGGCGGCGGTTACTTCAAGATCATCAACCGCATGGTCCCCGAGGCGCTGCGCACCCTGGGCTATAATGAGGCCGACATCGCCGAGATCATCCGCTATGCGGTCGGCCACGGCACGCTCCGCGATGCGCCGGGCATCAACCACGAGCGTCTGAAGGCCAAGGGCTTCGACGACGCGGCGCTGGAACGGGTCGAGCAGTCGCTGGAAAGCGCCTTCGACATCCGCTTCGTCTTCAACAAGTACACGTTGGGCGAGGAATTCTGCACCGGCACCTTGGGGATCGATCGGGCCAAGTTGGACGATATCGGCTTCGACATGCTGGCCCATCTGGGCTTCACCCGCGAGGAAGCCGACGCCGCCAACACCTATTGCACCGGCTCGATGACCCTGGAGGGCGCGCCCTTCCTGAAGGCCGAGCACCTGCCGGTGTTCGATTGCGCCAGCCCGTGCGGCAAGATCGGCAAGCGGTTCCTGAGCCCGGAAAGCCATATCCGCATGATGGCCGCCGCCCAGCCCTTCATCTCGGGCGCCATCTCGAAGACCATCAACATGCCCAACGCGGCCACCGTGGCCGAGTGCAAGGACGCCTATATGATGTCCTGGCGCCTGGGCCTGAAGGCCAACGCGCTGTATCGCGACGGCTCGAAGCTCAGCCAGCCGCTGCAGGCCGCCCTACTGGACGATGCCGGCGAGCTGGAAGAGGCCATCGCCGCCCAGCCGCTGGCGGCACGGGCCGAGATCGTCGCCGAGCGAGTGGTCGAGCGCATCATCGCCGCCGCCCGGCGCAAGCTGCCCGACCGCCGCAAGGGCTATACCCAGAAGGCGATGGTCGGCGGCCACAAGGTGTATCTGCGCACCGGCGAATACGAAGACGGCAAGCTGGGCGAGATCTTCATCGACATGCACAAGGAAGGCGCCGCCTTCCGGGCCATGATGAACAATTTCGCCATCGCCATCTCGATCGGCCTGCAATACGGCGTGCCGCTGGAAGAGTTCGTCGAGGCTTTCACCTTCACCCGCTTCGAGCCGTCGGGCATGGTGGAAGGCAACGACACCATCAAGATGTCGACCTCGATCCTGGACTACATCTTCCGCGAGCTGGCGATTTCGTACCTGTCGCGCAATGACCTGGCCCATGTCGAGCCGGCCGACCTGACCCCGGACACGGTGGGTCGCGGCGACGCCGCCGAAAGCCAGTTCGACGACGCCAACCCGCTGGGTGCGGTGGTCGAGCGTGTGGCCTCGAAGGGCTATGTGCGCTCGAAGTTCCTGGTGGTGACCGGGGGCATGGGCGGCAATGGCGGCGCCACCGCCGCCTCGCTGTCGGCCGACATCGCCGGCGCGACCCTGGGGGTGGCCCAGACCACCGCCCTGGCCCTGTCGGTGGACGCCGAGACCGCCATCCAGGAGTTCGACGCCCGTGCCGAGCAGATCCGCCGGGCCCGCATGAAGGGCTATGAAGGCGACGCCTGCCCCGAATGCGGCAATTTCACGCTGGTCCGCAACGGCACCTGCCTGAAGTGCGACACCTGCGGCGGCACCACCGGCTGCTCGTGACGATCGCGGTTTTTTGAGGGACCGGGTCTTCCTCTCTTGGGTCCCTCAATGCAACGGGCCGGCTCTCATCGGAGGGCCGGCCCGCGTTGTTTGGGGAATGGCCGAAAGACGGCGGGACTCGAGCGCCATCCAAGCCGAAAACGCGGAGATGATCAGGACGCGGCGGAACCATCCTGAAGCGTGAAGAACAATGTCGTTCCCTCGCCGGGCACTGATTCCAGCCAGATGGTTCCACCGAAGCGATGAACGATCCGCCGGCAAAGTGTCAGGCCGATGCCGGTGCCCTCTCTGTTGGAGATCGGGTCCAGGCGTTGAAAAATCTCGAATACTTTTTCCTGATATTGCGGCTCGATACCGATCCCGTTGTCGGTCACGGCAAACTGCCAGCGGCTTAGAGAGACTCGCTTGGCAGATACCGAGATCACAGGCTTTTTATCCGCCGCTCGATATTTGATGCCATTGCCCACCAGATTCTGGAACAAGCTGACCAAATAGGTCTGATCGGCAATCACCAGAGGCAAATCATCAACGTTCACCTCGGCCTCGGCCTTGGCGATCTCAAGCTCGAGATTTTTAAGGGCTTGAGTGATGGCCTCGGTCGCGGATGTCGGGGTCAGAGGGGCGGATTGCCGAGACACACGGGAAAATTCCAGAAGATCGCTGATCAACTGGCTCATGTGCTTCCCGCCATCGACAATGAAGCCGATGAAGGCATCGGCGTCTGCATCGATCTGACCAATGTAGCGACGTTCAAGTAACTGAGCGTAACGGACGATGTTTCTCAGCGGGGTTTGAAGATCATGGGAAGCGACATAGGCAAATTGTTCAAGATCAGCGTTAGATTGCTCAAGGGTTTTTGTCTTGGCCTCCAGCTCCTGATTCTTGAGAGCAATCTTGCCGTGAAATCTTTCCACCATTCGATGGGTAAGGCGAGAGAATTTCCATCCGATTGCCAGAGAGATCACGACGCCTGCTAGTGTGGCGATCGCGGTTACCAGCACTTTATTGCGGATGCTCTCATCCAGCGCGGCTCGACGCTCGGCGATTGTCGCGGCCAGATCATCCAGATATAGGCCGGCGCTAATGACCCAGTCCCAACCAGGAACCCTCGAGACATAGACCAGTTTGGTGGATTTGTTCGATACGCCTCCATCGACGGCCCAGTCATAGCGGATGAATCCATCCCCTTTCATTGCTTGGCCAAAGATCGCGCGGGCGACTGTCCGCCCATCTTGCGGAAGTTCGTCAATCAAATGATCTTCGCTCTGCGGCCGCGACGGAGAGACAAGGACCTTCTCCCCGGGGCCATAAATCACGAAATACCCCTTTGCATATGGCCCAAAACGCAATCCGCGAAGCCGGTTTCTGGCCTCGGCTTGAAGCACTTGGTCCACGTCCGAAAGATATTGCCCGGTGCCGATCAGCCAATTATAGGGTTCGAACTTGCGGACATAGGCGATCTTCTCGAGCATTTTCTTGTCGCTGCCTGGCGCATACCAACGATACCGAGCGAACCCTTCTCCGACCGGTTTGTTGGCCGCATCAATCAGGCTTCGCATGATATAGGTTCCGGCATCATCCCGATTATTCAGGAGCGATGTGCCCTCAAGGTTCGGGTTGATGGGCAGCAGCAGGCAATTCCCGTCCATGTCATCGACGAAATAGTAGCCCTTTCCGTTGAAAAAGCGGATGGGACGAAGCGCCTCGATCACCAGACGCTTTACCGCGCCTTCACCCAACCGCCCGTGCTCGCGGGCGTAGAGTGCACTGGTCAGTGCATAGGCTTGATCCACTTGATCGGTAATCTGCCGCCTGAGGATTTCCTCGGTGCTGGCTTGCATGGTGCTCAGGAAGTTCTTGGCAGTCTCGACCTGACGAATCAATTCGTCCTTCATCGCCTGGGTTTCCCGCTCTTCCAAAGCGAGGAGGCTGGCGTCGTATTCATTGCGGGCTTGGGCGATTAGCAACCCGCCCAACGCAAGGGCCATCACGGCGACGATGATCGCCGATGAGAATAGCTGGAGCTTGAATATCTGCCGCTCATCCCCCTGCACGCCCCCCCCCTGTCGGCTAACGTGCGATCGTCCCCAGACCAACTTTAACGGTGTTCAACAATGGAAATATCGTGCCGGATAAGGCGGCATGTTGCCACGCAAAAAATGCGCAAGTAATAGGTGCGGATTTGTGTTCTGTGAACTCGGCCGATCCGTCCGACAAGCTCTACGAACAGGTCCACCGCCCCCATATGATTGGCAAGACAGCGAGCCCAACGGGGGATGCTGGTTGATGTGCCCCCGGGGGGGGCACGACCCGCTTTCGAAAGCGGGGAGACCAAAACAAAGCAGGCGGGCGACCCGCT
>NZ_CACVCE010000017.1:0-48253 GCF_902729445.1 Magnetospirillum sp. LM-5
CCCGACGCCAACTGGAACGGTACCGACAGCTTCACCGTTGTCGTGACCGACGCCAATGGCGGCACCACCGAGCAGACCATCACCGTCAATGTCGGCGCGGTCGAGGACGAAGCGGTGGTCACCGCCGAGGGTGGCGCCGGCACCGAAGACAACGTCGTCACCGGCAGCATCAGCGCCACCGACGTCGATGGCGGCGTGGTCAGCATCGAGCTGGTGGGCGATGCCGCCCACGGCAGCGTCGAGCTGAACCCCGACGGCACCTATTCCTTCACCCCGGATGAGAACTGGAACGGCACCGACAGCTTCACCGTTGTCGTGACCGACGCCAATGGCGGCACCACCGAACAGACCATCACCGTGGATGTCGGCGCGGTCAATGACGGCCCGACCACCAGCGAAGTCAATCTGGCCGATACCGCCGAGGATCGCTCGGTGACCTTCTCGGCCGCCGATCTGCTGGCCAATGCCGACGATGTCGATGGCGACACCTTGTCGGTGGCCAATGTCAGCGCCGACCACGGCACCATCACGGCCAACGACAACGGTACCTTCACCTTCACCCCCGACGCCAATTACCATGGCGAGGTCAACCTGACCTACACCGTGTCCGACGGCAATGGCGGCACGGTCGAAGGTACGGCCAGCCTGGACGTGGGCGCGGTCAACGACGCCACCACCATGTCGGTCGATGGCGGGACGGGTGCGGAAAGCACCACCAATGCGGCCACCGTGGTCGAAGGCCAGATCAACGCGGCCGACGCCGATGGCGGCATCGTTTCGATGAATCTGGTCGAGGGCGGCAGCCATCACGGCACGCTGGAACTGGCCGAGGACGGCAGCTTCACCTTCACCGCCAGCGATTCCAACTGGAACGGCACCGACACCTTCCAGGTGCAGCTGACCGACGGCGAAGGCAACGTCACCACCCAGAATCTGACCATCACCGTCAGCCCGACCAATGACGGGCCGGTGACCAGCACGGTCGAACTGACCGACACCGCCGAGGACCGGTCGGTGACCTTCTCGAAGGCCGACCTGCTGAGCAATGCCAGCGACGTCGATGGCGACAGCTTGTCGGTCAGCAACATCGCGGCCGAGCATGGCACCATCACCGACAATGGCGATGGCACCCTGACCTTCACCCCTGACGCCAACTATAACGGCTCGGTCAACCTGACCTACACCGTCTCGGACGGCAATGGCGGCACCACCGCGGGAACCGCCCATCTGGACGTCAGCGCGGTCAATGACGGCCCGACCACCTCGGACGTCGATCTGGGCCGGGTGGCCGAGGACAACTCGATCACCATCACCAAGGCCGAGTTGCTGGAGAACGCGTCGGACATCGATGGCGGTTCCTTGAGCGCGGCCAGCATCAGCGCCAATCACGGCACCGTGGTCGATAACGGCGACGGCACCATCACCTTCACCCCGGACGCCAATTACAATGGCGAGGTGGACTTCACCTACACCGTCTCGGACGGCCAGGGCGGCACGGTCACCGGCACCGCCTCGCTGGACGTGACCGCGGTCAATGACGGCCCGACCAACAGCGGTCCGGTCGATCTGGGCGATGGGCTGGAAGACCAGTCCGTGACCATCTCGAAGGCCGACCTGATGGCCAATGCCGGTGACGTCGATGGCGACACCCTGTCGGTGGCCAACATCAGCGTCGATCATGGCACCATCGTCGATAACGGCAACGGCACCATCACCTTCACCCCTGCCGCCGACTATCATGGCGAGGTCACCTTCAACTACACGGTGGCCGACGGCAATGGCGGCACGGTGTCCGGTTCCGCCACCATGGACCTGGCCGATGTCAGCGACAACCAGGGCCCGGTGGCCGGTGACGACAATGCGGTCGACATGGTGGCCCAGGGTCCGTCCCTGACGGTCAATATCGGCGACGCCCAGATCACCGAGGGCGAGCCGGCCGCGCCGTCGGGCTTCACCGGCATCGCCGACATGGCCGACCCGACCACCGCCGCCGCGACCAACAGCTATAGCGGCAGCCTGAATTCGGCGTTCAACGGCACCAACAATGCCGACGTCGTGACCGTCGGGGTCGACAACAATTCCAGCATCAGCACCGGCAACGGCGACGATCAGGTGACCATCGGCGGCGACGTCAATGCCAAGGTCGATCTGGGCAACGGCACCAACGCCCTGGATGTTGGCGACGACGTCAACCAGACGGTCCTGGGCGGTTCCGGCAACGACACCGTGCGGGTCGGCGGCGACGTCAATGCCAAGCTCGACCTCAGCAACGGCGACAACCGCCTGCAGGTCGGCGGCGATGCCAACGCCTCGATCAGCACCGGCTCGGGCGAGGACGACATCAAGATCGGCGGCACGCTGAATGCCAGCCTGGCTTCCGGTTCCGGCAATGACGACATCCAGATCGGCGGCGACGTCAACGCCTCGATCGATGCCGGCTCGGGCAACGACAACATCCTGGTGGGTGACGACGTGTCGGCCAAGATCAGCCTGGATGCCGGCGACGACACCTTGACGGTCACCGACGACAGCTGGGCCAGCATCGATGCCGGCTCGGGCAACGACACCGTCCAGATCGGCGGCGACATCTCGGCCAAGGTCGATATGGGATCGGGCGACGACCACCTGACCATCACCGGTCAGAATCTGTGGGCCACGGTGGACGGCGGTTCGGGCACCGACTCGATCGAACTGACCGGCGTGACCAAGGCGCAGTGGGATGCCAACGCCAACGGCGTGCAGGGTTACGTCAAGAACTTCGAGAACATCAAGTTCTCGGACGGCCAGGTCATCGGCGACGCCTCGGCGTTCGACAACGGCGGTGCCGGCAGCGCCGACGTCTACGAATACCCGGTCACCATCACCGCCTCCGTCAACGACACCGATGGCTCGGAAAGCCTGTCGGTGGTGACGCTGGACAACGTGCCGGACGGCGCGACGGTGATGATGGGCGACGTCGAACTGACCGCCAACCCCGACGGCACCTATTCGGTCGAAGTGACCTCGGGCCAGTCGGTCGAGCTGACCTTCGTGTCCGACGGCCCGCTGGATCTGTCCGGCATGACCTCCTCGGTCACCTCGACCGAGGAAAATGGCGGCGACACCGCCACCACCACGGTCACCGGCGAGGGCACCAATGCCGGCGAGGCGACGGCGGATGAAAGCATCCATGTCGCCGAGGACGGCTCGATCAGCCTGAATGCCGCCGACCTGCTGTCCAACGACAGCGACGCCGACGGTGGCACCTTGTCGATCACCGGTGTCGGCAACGCCAGCCACGGTGCGGTGACGCTGAACAACGACGGCACCATCACCTTCACCCCGGATGCCAATTACAACGGCACCGCCACCTTCACCTACACCGTCAGCGACGGCCAGGGTGGCACCGACACGGCGACGGTGACGCTGAACGTCGATAGCGACGGCATCAACGAGAACGTCACCTACACCATCGATGCCGGCATCGGCGACGTTGCGGGCGGCACCAACACCGGTTCGGACTATGACAGTTCGGGCAGCTCGACCAGCAGCACCGTGACCGGCACCGGCAGCGGCAACACGCTGTATGGCGGCGCCGGCAACGACAGCGTCAACGGCCTTGACGGCAACGACAAGCTGTATGGCGGTTCGGGCAACGACTCGGTCGATGGTGGCGAAGGCACCGACACCTTGTTCGGCGGTTCGGGTAACGACCATCTGTCCGACAGCGCCGGCACCGGCGGTTCGGGCTCGGGTTCGGGCGGTCGCTCCGGCGGTCATTCCGGCGGTCGCTCCGGCGGTCGCTCCGGCGGCCATGGCGGTCACTCGGGCGGTCATTCCGGTGGTCATTCCGGCGGTCACAGCCATGGCGGCAGCTCGGGCGGTTCCGGCGGCTCGGCCGGTGGCAGCAACGACACCATGTATGGCGGTTCGGGCAACGACACCATCGAAGGCGGCAGCGGCAACGACGTGCTGTACGGCGACAACGCGACCGAGGGCAGTGGCGGCTATGTCTATGCCGACATCGACATCTCGGGCGGCGCGTCGGACGGCTCGTCTGTCACCTACTCCATCGCCGGCCTGAACGAATCCGGGGTGCAATTGCTGCAAAACGGCGTCGCGCTGACCCCCAACGCCTCGGGCGAATACTCGCTGTCCTCGACCGCGGGTCTGCAGCTCAAGGTTCCGGATACCGGCAGCCTGCACGACGTCGACTTCACCGTCAGCGTCAAGGACGCCGCCGGCAACGTCATGGCCTCGGACAGCGTCACCTTCGACATGGACGCCTATGCGGGCATGGGCTCGGGCGACGGCGCCGACGTCATCGACGGCGGCGCGGGCAACGACACCGTCTATGGCGGCGGCGGCAACGACACCATCTCGGGTGGTGACGGCTCCGACGTGCTGAATGGCGGCTCGGGCGACGACGTCTTCACCTACAACGCCGACTTCGTCAGCGACCGCAACGATGCCGATTACCAGGATCAGGGCGGCGTCAACCATGACGGCACCGACAAGATCGTCGACAGCAACGGCCTGAACGACACCAATGACAGCTTCATCGGTGGCTCGGGTTCCGACACCCTGGTCATGAGCGACGGCAACGACGCCGTTCATATCAGCGACGTCAACTCGATCGAAGTGTTCGACGCCGGTGCCGGCAACGACGTGGTTGACCTCAACTACTCGAACGGCACCACCTATGGCTCGGTGACGGTCGATGCGGGTTCGGGCAACGACTATGTCTTCGCCAATGACGGCAACGACACCTTGATGGGTGGTTCGGGCAACGACTACCTGTCGGGCAATGCCGGCAACGACACCTTGATCGGTGGCACCGGCGACGACACCCTGATGGGCGGCGACGGGGCCGACACCTTCCTGTTCGATTTCGGCGACGGCCACGACACCGTCAATGGCGGCACCGGCTCGGGCTGGGCGGACACGCTGGACCTGTCCGACGCGGTCGGCCAGACCTTCGTGGTCACCGCCGATGACGGTCATAGCTGGACCATCACCGTCGATGGCGAAAATCATGGTCAGCTGAACATCGGCCAGGACGTCGATGGCGAGGTGCACCTGACCACCGCCAACGGTGAAACCGTTGTCGACTTCGACAATCTGGAACAGATCAAGTGGTAGTCTGAACAGAGGGAGTTCACCGGCGAGGGCCTGTCCACATCACCTGTGGACAGGCCCTTGTCGGGTCAGAGCATGAACGAACCCGTCATTCCCGAGGTCCCTCCGACTCTTGGCGTCTATGCCGTCGAGGAATTGGTGGTGACCAGCGCCTTTTCCCGGGTTTTTCGCGGGCGCGACCGGTTGCTCGGACGCCCGGTGGCGATCAAGGTGTTCACCTTGAGCGAGGCCAAGGAGGAGCGCCTGCCCTATGATCGCGACGAATGGCGTCGCCGTTTCGTCGCCGAGGCCCGTCTGCTGGCGCAGATCGATCATCCCAACGTGATCCGGGTCGATGCGCTGGGCTATCTTTCCGACGGCACCCCCTACATGGTGATGCCGTGGTACGTCGCCAATCTTCGTCGCGAGATCGGCCGTGACGCCAACGATCCGGACCGCGCGGCGGCGCTGCCCGAGCCTGAGCGCCCGCGAAGCCTGACGCCCGAGCGGACGCGGTCGGTGATCAGGCAATTATGCCTGGGTCTCGCCGCCCTGCACGCCCGCGACCTGGTTCATCGTGACGTCAAGCCGACCAATCTTTTGCTGACCGCGCGCGAGAATGGCGACGTGCGCTTATGCGACCTGGGCTTCGCCCGGCGGCCGGGGTCCGGCGCCGCCTCGCGCGCCGGGGTGTGGATCGGCACGCCCGATTATTGCGCGCCCGAGCAGCGCGAGGATGCCTCACGCGTGACCGATCGCGCCGACATCTACGCCGTCGGCGTTCTGGCCTATCGGCTGCTGACCGGCGCCTTGCCGGTCGGGGCCTTCGCGCCGGTGGGGCATGCTGCCTTCGATCAGATCATCCGCGGCGCCATGGCGCCGCGACCGGCCGACCGGCCGACGGCGGTGGAATTGGCCGCCCAGCTGCACCGTCTGCAGCTCTAGACAGAGATAATGAGTAGGGGGGGGAATGGTACACGATGTTAAGGTTTCCGGCGTTAAAAGAGCCGGAGCAAAAGCATCCGCCAGCGGGGGTCGGGGAAACATGGAGCGAATCGGCAAGTACGTGGTGCATAAGGCGGCCATATCGACCGGTTATGCCAAGGTGTTCTTCTGCCACGACCCGGATTTGCAGATACCGGTCGCGGTGAAGCTTTTCAATCCGCGCGCCGCCGAGGATGGCGCCATGAGCGCGCCGCAATTGCTGGCCCGCTTCCAGGTCGAAGCGCGCTCGCTGGCTGCGTTCGACCACCCGCACATCGTCGCGGTCAAGGCGATGGAAGTCCTGGCCGACGGCCGGCCGTTCTTCGTCATGCCCTACATGCCGGCCGGCCTGACCTTCGAGATCGGCAAGGATTCCATGGTCGAGGGGGCGGCCGAACAAGACGTGCCGCGCCGCTTGGCGCTGGTCCGCGCCTTGGCGGTGCTGCGCCAGGCCTCGGCCGGTCTGATGGCGATCCACCGGCGCGGCATGGTGCACCGGTCGATCCAGCCGTCCAATCTGTTGCTGACCGCGCGCGAGAACGGTCAGGTCCGCATCGCCGATTTCAGCACCATCAAGCTGCCGGAACGCAACGCGCCGATGCCCGACCACTGGATCGGCGGGACCGAGTATTGCGCGCCGGAACAACGCGAGGCCGCCACCGCGGTCGGACCCCAGGCAGACGTGTTCTCGCTGGGTGTGCTGACTTACCGCCTGCTGACCGGAGCCCTTCCGGTGTTGGCCGACGGTTCGGTCGAGTTGCCGGCCAAGCATCCCGAGGTGCTGGTCGATCTGGTGGCCCAGGCCACCGACCCCGATCCGGCCAAGCGCCCGGCCCATGCCGGCGTTTTCCTGCAGGAACTGGCCAAGGTTCCGACCGAGGCGGTCACCAAGCCGAAAGTGTCGGTGGTGCCGCTGCGCAAATCGATGGTCATCCCCAAGAAGGCGCCGACGGCAAGCTGATCTTGCGTCGGCGGGTGGGCTCGGCCATCCTTGGCCGATGAACCGGATTTCCTCTCACATCCCCCGTGCCGCCCTGGTGACCGGCGCCGGCCGGCGCATCGGCCGAGCCATCGCCCTCGACCTGGCCCAGGCCGGCTTCGCCGTCGCCTTGCACTATTCCCGCTCGGCCGACGAGGTCGGCGCCCTGGCGGCCGAGATCGCCGGACGGGGCGGGCGGGCGGTGCCGCTCAAGGCCGACCTGGCGATCGAGTCCGAGGTCGCCCCCCTGGTCGGCCGCGCCGTCGCCGCATTGGGGCCGCTGGGGCTGCTGGTCAACAACGCCTCGACCTTCGAACGCGACGAAATCCACGATGCCACCCGGGCCAGCTGGGATCTGCATATCGAGGTCAACCTGCGCGCGCCTTTCGTGCTGTCGCAATCCTTCGCCGCCGCCTTGCCCAAGGATGCCGAAGGGGTGATCGTCAACCTGCTTGACCAGCGGGTGTGGAACCTGACGCCGCACTTCGTCACCTACACCGTCAGCAAGGCCGGCTTGTGGACCCTGACCCAGACCCTGGCCCTGGCCCTGGCCCCACGCATCCGGGTCGCCGGGATCGGCCCCGGCCCGGCCTTGGCCTCGGTCCGCCAAAGTCCCGAGCAATTCGCCGCGCAATGTGCCAGCACGCCTTTGGGGAAGGGGACCAGCCCGGCCGAGATCGTGCACGCTTTGCGCTTCATCTTGTCCTCGCCGTCCTTCACCGGCCAGATGCTGGCCCTGGATGGCGGCCAGCATCTCCAGTGGGCGGCGGGGCCGTCCGGGCTGGATGAGTAGATAAATATGCCGAAATTTTGCCTTTGGACGTCGGGATGTGCGTGAGTTTTGCACAGAGCGGTCGGGCGGGGGGCTGTAGCGGGTCGGGCGGGGGGTGTCCAGAGATATTCCAGCCAGTTTACGGAATATTTACCCTTGACTTGTGCTAACCAATTGAAAAACAACAATAGTGTTCGGATGCTCATAAAATGGGCAGTTTGATGGCAGTGAGAGGAGTCCTGGGGCCAGCCTGCCTCTACCCTGTTTTGCTAACAGACTTATCCACAGGAATCGTGGATAGAGTTTTCACACCAACGCACAGTGCGGCGAATCGCAATGTTTCCGCGGTATTACGCAGTTCCACCTATGAAACACCATGAGCGAACCGATCATCCCCCCCGTTGAATCCCCCTTGCCCGACGGGCCGCTGGCCCAGGGCGTGGCGGTGATCGCCCGCAACCTCGAGACGATGCCGTCGTCGCCGGGGGTGTACCGCATGCTCAACGCCAAGGGCGAGCCGCTTTACGTCGGCAAGGCCAAGAACCTGAAGAAGCGGGTGGTGGCCTATACCCGGCCCGAGCGCCAGACCCTGCGCATCCAGCGCATGATCGCCGAGACCATGGCGATGGAGGTGATCACCACCCATACCGAGGTGGAAGCGCTGCTGCTGGAAAGCAATCTGATCAAGACGCTGGGGCCGCGCTACAACATCCTTTTGAAGGACGACAAGTCCTTCCCCGAGATCCTGATCACCGCCGACCATGACTGGCCGCAGATCGTCAAGCATCGCGGCGCCCATAACCGCAAGGGCGAATATTTCGGCCCGTTCGCCTCGGCCGGCGCGGTCAACCAGACCCTGGCCGCCCTGCAGCGGGCCTTTCTGCTTCGCTCCTGTTCCGACCAGGTGTTCGCCACCCGCACCCGGCCGTGCCTGCTGTTCCAGATCAAACGCTGCGCGGCTCCGTGCGCCGATCGCATCGACAAGGACACCTATGAGGGATTGGTGGCCGAGGCCCGGGCCTTCCTGTCGGGGCAAAGCCAGGCCGTCCAGCAGGGTCTGGTCGCGCGGATGGAAGCGGCCAGCGCCATGATGGAATACGAAGAGGCGGCGGTCTTTCGCGATCGCATCCGGGCGCTGACCCGCATCCAGGCCCACCAGGACATCCATGCCGCCGGAGTGGTCGAGGCCGACGTGGTGGCGATGTTCCAGGGCGGCGGACTGACCTGCGTGCAGGTGTTCTTCTTCCGAAGCGGCTGCAATTACGGCAACCGCGCCTATTTTCCCCAGCATGCCCAGGACCAGGAACCGGGCGAGGTGATGGCCGCCTTCCTGGGCCAGTTCTACGCCGACAAGCGGCCGCCGGCCGAGGTGCTGACCAATATCGAACCGGCCGAGCAGGCCATCGTCGCCAGCGCATTGTCGGCCAAGGCCGGGCGCAAGGTGGTGGTGGCGTGGCCCCAGCGCGGCGACAAGCGCCGGCTGGTCGATCATGTCGCCGACAATGCCCGCGAAGCCCTGGGGCGGCGGCTGGCGGAATCCTCGGCCCAGGCCAAGCTGCTGGACGGCGCAGCCGAGCTGTTCGGCCTGGACGGGCCGCCCGCGCGCATCGAGGTCTATGACAACAGCCACATCCAGGGCACCAACGCGGTGGGCGCGATGATCGTCGCCGGTCCCGACGGACTGATGAAGTCGGCCTATCGCACCTTCAACATCCGTTCGACCGAACTGACCCCCGGCGACGATTACGCGATGATGCGGGAAGTGCTGACCCGGCGCTTCCAACGGGCTCGCAAGGAGGACCCGGACCGCGACAAGGGATTGTGGCCCGATCTGGTGCTGATCGACGGCGGCCAGGGCCAGTTGGCGGTGGCGGTCGAGGTGTTCGCCGAGCTTGGTCTGGACGACGTGGCCCTGGTGGCCATCGCCAAGGGCCCTGACCGCAATGCCGGACGCGAGCAGTTCTTCATGGAAGGACGGACGCCGTTCATGCTGCCGCCGCGTGACCCGGTGCTTTACTTCCTGCAGCGCCTGCGCGACGAAGCGCACCGCTTTGCCATCGGCACCCACCGGGCGCGCCGGGCCAAGGGCCTGCAGACCTCGCCTTTGGACGAGGTCGCGGGTATCGGGGCCAAGCGCAAGAAGGCGCTGTTGCACCATTTCGGCTCGGCCCGCGAGGTTGCCGCCGCCGGCCTGGCCGACCTGTCGGCGGTGCCCGGCATCTCGCAGGCGATCGCCAAAAAAATCTATGACCATTTTCATCCGCACGGCTAAGATGCCCGGCCATTTCCTTCGCGGTATTCGATGCTGACCAGCCTGCCCAACCTGCTGACCTTGTCGCGGATCGTCGTCATCCCGCTGGTGGTGGCCGCCTTCTATGTCGAGGGCGACTGGGCCCGCTGGGTCGCCTGCGGTCTGTTCGTCGCCGCCGCCGTCACCGACTGGTTCGATGGCTGGCTGGCGCGCCAGTGGAACCAGGTCTCGGCCTTCGGCCGATTTCTCGATCCCATCGCCGACAAGCTGCTGGTGGCGGCCGTCTTGTTCATGCTGGTGGCCTTCGACCGGGTCGGTCCGATCAGCCTGTTGCCGGCCCTGGTGATCTTGCTGCGCGAGATATTGGTGTCGGGCCTGCGCGAATTCCTGGCCGAGGTCCGGGTCGGCATGCCGGTGACCCGCCTGGCCAAATGGAAGACCGGCTTCCAGATGGTGGCGCTGGCCTTGCTGCTGGTCGGCGATTCCGGGCCGCATTGGCTGGCGGTGCGTGAAATCGGCGAGGCGGCCCTGTGGGTCGCCGCCGTGCTGACCTTGGTCACCGGCTGGGACTATCTGCAATCCGGCCTTCGCCACCTGAAGGAACAATGATGCGGCTGTTCGGCTTTTCGGGGCATTCGGGCAGCGGCAAGACCACGCTGATGGTCAAGCTGATCCCGCTGCTGACCGCGCGCGGCCTTTCGGTCTCGACCATCAAGCAGGCCAATGCCGGGTTCGACGCCGACAAGCCGGGCAAGGATTCGTACGAACACCGCGCCGCCGGCGCCGGCGAGGTGATGGTGGCGTCCGGCCGACGCTGGGCCCTGATGCACGAATATCGCGACCAGCCGGAATTCACCGAGGCCGAGTTGCTGGCCCGGATGAGCCCGGTCGACCTGATCCTGGTCGAAGGGTTCCGCCGCTGGCCGCATCCGCGCATCGAGGTGTGGCGCGAAGCGGTCGGCAAGCCGCCGCTTTATCCCGACGACCCGCTGGTGGTGGCTTTGGCCACCCCCGATCACCCGCAAGGCCTGGATCGTCCGCGGCTGGACCTTGACGACGTGGCCGCCATCGCCGACTTCCTGTTGAAACAGGTTGGCCTGCCATGAAGATCCTGTATTTCGCCTGGCTGAAAACCAAGACCGGAACGGCCGAGGAAGAGATATCTCCGCCGGCCGCCATCGCTACCGTCGCCGATCTGGTGGAATGGTTGAAGGGCCGCTCGGCCGGCCATGCCGACGCCTTGTCCGATCTGCGCCTGATCCGCGTCGCGGTCAACCAGGACCATGTCGGGCTGGATCATCCGGTCGGGCCCAATGACGAGGTGGCCTTCTTCCCGCCGGTCACCGGGGGCGGGCGGTGATCCGCGTCCAGGCCGAGGATTTCGATCCCGGCGCCGAGTTGGCCGGCTTCGCGGCCGGCAACCACAAGGTCGGCGGGATCTGCATGTTCCTGGGACTGGTTCGCGACTTCCTGGGGGCGGCACCCGACGGGGCGACCCCGGTCACGGCCATGACCCTGGAACATTATCCCGGCATGACCGAAAAGCAATTGGCCGCCATCGAGGCCCAGGCCCGCGACCGTTGGCCGCTGGAAGAGGTGCTGATCATTCACCGCTTCGGTCGTCTGGAGGCCGGAGACCGCATCGTGCTGGTGGCGGCTGCCTCGGCCCACCGCGAGGCGGCTTTCGAGGCCTGCCACTTCCTGATCGACTGGCTGAAGACCAAGGCGCCGTTCTGGAAGCTGGAACATGCCACGGGTGGCGATGTGTGGGTCGAGGCCAAGGAATCCGACGATCTGGCCGCCGAGCGCTGGGCAAAAAAGACCTAGGGTCTGTCTGGTCTAGGCTGAAGCACAATTCCTCGACCCGTCATGGCCGGGCTTGACCCGGCCATCCACGCGACTCCGCCTATCCCATTGTTTCCAATAACTTTTGCGACCAGACGCGTGGACCCTCGGGTCAAGCCCGAGGGTGACGAGAGGAAAATCCGCGTCCACCAAACTCCGACAGACTCTAGATATCAGAGTCTTGTTGAATCGCGTCGGTTCGCGGGCGTAGCATGGGCGATCGGGCCTTTCGCTTGGGACGGGCGCCTTGCGCGAAATTGATACCTCTTCGGCGGCATTGCGGGCAGCGAATGCATTCGCGCGCACGGCGGCGCTTGCCCCCGAGGCGTCGCCCATTCGTCCCGCCGACCCGGCCCGTCCCCGCTTCGAAGTGGGCGGGCGCGCCGCCCAGACCGATCCGCAAACCATCCGCCCGGCCTCAGGTCAACCGGCCGCCAATGACGACCTGCCCGCCGACCAGGGGGGCGTCTCCGCCAGGCAGGGATCGCGCGAACAGGGCGGGCTGATCGGGGCGCTGACCGCCTTCGTCGCCAAGGTTCTGGGCCAAAGGGGCGAGAGCGAGGGCGCCTCGGCCTCGTCCCGCCTGGCCGGGCAGCGTGCCTATGATGTCGCCACACTGCGGGCGAAGCCGAACACAGCGACGATCGCCCCCGAGGTGATGACGCCGTCGCTGCCGACCCTGTCGTCGGGGCGGGTTCTCGATCTTAGCGTCTAATCCCCGGGCTGTTTCTTAGAGTTATTCTTGCCTTCGCCCGAAGGCTTGGATTTGCTGCCCCGTGCTTATCTCTTTCGGATATCCACAGTGGTAATGCCAGTCGCAGACGCTCATATGTCCTCATGTAATGAACGCGCTGCGGTCGGTCCGCACAGCAATAGCGCACGCGGTAGCGCTCTGGTTGCGAGCCGCGCGATGAAATATACATGGGCGATCATGTGCTCTTTATTTATCTGCTTATGACAAGAGGACCGGTGTTCATTCTGCGGACCAATTAAGTGGTTGCTGCCGCAACAGTTCCGGACTATGGACAAGGCTGCGCAGTCAGCTCGTATACAGCGCTTTCCGTTCGCGACGACCGTTCAATCTCAGTGAAACCGAGTGCCAAAACGATGACATCAAATTCGAATCCTGCTCGGCCCGCCAATCGTGCCAACGATACCGATCGCCATGTCGGGGCGCGGATCCGCGAGCGCCGGATCATGTTGGGTTTGTCCCAGCAGCAAATGGCGGACTTGATCGGCGTCACCTACCAGCAGGCCCACAAGTACGAGCGCGGCATCAACCGCATCTCGGCGGGTCGTCTGCACGAGATATCCTTGGTTCTGGGCGTTCCTGTCGGCTATTTCTTCGAGGGGCTGGAAAGCCAGCGCAGCCCGGAATTGTCGGCGCGCCAGCGCATGTGCCTGGAACTGGCCCGCAACTTCGCCGCCATCCAGAACGAGAAGCACCAGGAAGCGCTGTCGCAGATGGCCCGCGCCCTGGCCGCCGAAGCCTAATTCCTTCCCAGGACCGCCTGGACCGTTTCCGGGTCCAGGCGGACGTCCAGCCACGACGCGCCCCAATGCAGGTGCGGTCCAGTGGCCCGGCCCGAGGCGCCGACGGCGCCGATCGACTGCCCTTTCCCGATCATCTGGCCTTCCGCCACGTCCACCCGCGACAGGTGGGCGTAGACGCTTTGCAGCCCCAACCCGTGGTCGATCATCACCGTCTGGCCGGTGAAGAACATGTCGGGATGGACCAGCGACACCTGGCCTGCCGCGACGGCGCGCACCGGCGCGCCGATGCCGGCGGCGATGTCGGTGCCGGAATGGGGGGCGCGGGGCTCGCCGTTCAGAATGCGCTGGCTGCCGAAGACGCCCGAGACGATGCCCTCGGCCGGGGCTACCGTGCCGCCCAGATAGTCGGCCCGCGGCCCGATGATGGCGCGCCGGTCTGCGACCAATTGGTTTTCCGCCTTGATGCGGGCCAGTTGCGCCGGATCGGGGGTGACCTTGGCCGGCGGCAATCCGTCGATCCTTTGGACCGGCCAGTCGCGCTTGGCGATGGACAGGGTTTGCGTCCGTCCGTCCTCGGCCAGGATCGCGTGGGGGGCGGCATCGCGGCCGAATCCCAACAGGAAGTGCCCGGTGGCATCGACCGGGACCGGACGGCCGTCAAGGGTGACCTTGGTGCCCGGACGGGTCACCCCCACCACCAGGCCGCCTTGTTCCAGGCGGCCGCTCAGGTGCGCCGCCGCCGCCGGCAGGGAAACGGCCAGGGCCGCCGCCAGAAACACCGCTTTCATTCACGCTCGCCCGACAAGTGATGGAGCGACCATGTTAGCAGACCGATCAGGACAAGGGCGCCGGTTTGATGCAGTGCCGCCAGCGAAATCGCCACCCCCGACAGCAGCGTCGAAATCCCCAGGCCGGCCTGGACCCAGGCCCAGGCGGCGGCGGCGAACATCGGGCGGCGGGCGGCGGGGCTCAGGCGCGCCAGGTGGGCCCAGGCCGCCGCCAGGTTCAGGCAGGCCAACAAGGTGAGCGCCAGCACCCGGTGGACATATTGGACGGCGGCCGGATTTTCCACCGCGTTGACCCAGGCCGGGGTCAGCACCAGCCCATCGGACGGAAACAGTCCGCCATCCATCAGCGGGAAGGTCGGATGAACCAGCCCGGCCTTCAGTCCCGCCACCAGCGCACCCCACCCGACGACGATGACGGCCAGGATGGTCAGGGCGCCCACCAGGCGCCGGGCGGTGCGCCGATCCGGCCCGGCGGCGGCCACGGGCAGACGGTCCAGCACGGTCCAAACCAGGGCGGCGAACAGGGCCAGGGCCAGCAGCAGATGGGCGGCCAGCCGGGCCGGGCTGACCTCGGGCCGGTCGATCAGGCCGCTGGCCACCATGTACCAGCCCAAGGCCCCTTGCGCCGCCCCCAGCAGCAGCAGCAGCGCCAGGCGGCGGGTCAAGGGTGCCGGCAGCAAACCACGCCAGGCGAACCAGGCCAGCGGAGCCGCGAAGGCCAGGCCGATCAGCCGGCCCCACAGGCGGTGGACGTATTCCAGCCAGAAGATGCCCTGAAAGCCGGCCAGATCCATGGTGGCGTTGACCAGACGGAATTGCGGCGAGGCGCGATACAGGGCGAAGGCTTCCTCCCACTCGGCGGCCGACAGGGGCGGCAGCAGGTGGTGCGGGTTCCATTCCACCATCGACAGGCCCGAGCCGGTCAGCCGGGTCAACCCGCCCAGCGCCACCATCACCGCCACCATCGCCGCGCAGACCGCCAGCCACGCCGTCACCGGATCGACGGGCCGCGAACGAGCGGTCAAGGGGGCGGGGGCGCAACGGGCGAACTGCAAAGGACCCTCTTGGCGTGGGGATAAGCAGGGATATTGGAAGGGGGCGGCCCCCTTGCAAGCCATTGGCCCGGACATCCGCACATGCTATGGTCCCGGCCCAAACCGCCAGACCATGGGCAAACCTTTGAGCAAACAGAAGATTTCGCTGGATCATTCGACGGTTGCGCTGATGCGCCGCCTGCTGAAGGAAGGCATGCGCCCCTATCTGGGGATGGTGATCGCCGCCGTCGCCTGCATGGCGGTGTCGGCCGGCTCGACCGCGATGTACGCCTGGTTGATGGACCCGATCATCAACAAGATCTTCGTCGCCCGCAAAGCCGAGTATCTGTGGCCCCTGGCCATCACCATCATCACCACCTTCGCCGCCAAGGCGGTGGCCGATTATGGCGAGGCGGTGCTGCTGTCCCGGGTCGGCCTGCGGGTCATCTCGGACATGCAATACCGCCTGTTCTCGCGCCTGATGGCGTTGGATGTCGCCTTCTTCGGCGTCAACCAGACCGGCAAGCTGATGAGCCGGATGACCAACGACGTGGTGGCGATGCGCTTCGCCGTCTCCAACGCTCTGACCGGCGCCGGCAAGGATGCGTCCAGCGTGTTGTTCCTGGTCGGGTTGATGTTCTACCAGGACTGGGTGCTGTCATCCCTGACCTTCTTTGTCTTCCCGCTGGCGATCTTGCCGATCTCGCGGCTGGGCAAGCGCATGCGCAAGGTCACCGCCAACACCCAGGAACAATACGGCCTGCTGTCGACCTATCTGAACCAGGCCATCCAGGGCATCCGCGTGGTCAAGGCCTATGGGATGGAGGAGTACGAGAAGCGCAAGGTCCACGATCTGGTCGAGACGCTGCACGAGCTGACCTATCGTGCCGCCCGCGTGCGCTCGGCCTCGTCGCCGATCATGGAGATGCTGGGCGGCATCGCCATTACCGTGGTGATCGTCTATGGCGGCAGCCAGGTCATCGCCCTGGCCGATGCCGACCCCAACCGGGCCGGCGCCTTCTTCTCGTTCATCACCGCCTTGATGCTGGCCTATAAGCCCTTGAAGGCGCTGGCCAGCCTGAACACCAATCTGCAGGAAGGCCTGGCCGCCGCCGCGCGCTGCTTCGAGATCATCGACACCGAGCCGGCCATCAAGGACCGCCCGGATGCGACCGACCTGGTGGTGCGCGAAGGCAATGTCCGGCTGGAAGGCGTGTTCTTCACCTATGACGGCGCCAAGTCGGCGCTGGACGGCGTCGATCTCGAGGTGCCGGGCGGCAAGACGGTGGCCCTGGTCGGGCCGTCGGGCGCCGGCAAGACCACCATCTTGAACCTGCTGCCGCGTTTCCACGACGTCACCGACGGCCGCATCCTGGTCGATGGTCAGGACATCCGCATGGTCGGCATGGATTCGCTTCGGGCCAAGATCGCCCTGGTCAGCCAGGACATCGTGCTGTTCGACGATTCGATCCGCGCCAACATCGCCTATGGCCGCTTCGGCGCCACCGACGAGGAGATCGAGGCGGCGGCGAAGGCGGCGGCGGCCCACGATTTCATCCTGTCCCTGCCCGACGGCTACGATACCGTGGTCGGCGAGCGCGGCCTGAATCTGTCGGGCGGCCAGCGCCAGCGTCTGGCCATCGCGCGCGCCATGCTGAAGAATGCGCCGATCCTGCTGCTGGACGAGGCGACCAGCGCGCTCGACACCGAATCCGAACGCCAGGTCCAGGTGGCGCTGGAACATCTGATGAAGGGGCGCACCACCATCGTCATCGCCCATCGGCTGTCGACGGTGGTCAATGCCGACGTCATCCATGTGATGGATCGCGGCCGGGTGGTGGAAAGCGGCGACCACAACGCGCTGTTGGCCCAGGGCGGCCTGTATGCCCGGCTCTACGCCCTGCAGTTCGCCGAAGAAAATAGCGGCGGGACGCCCTAGGGAGCGACGGCGATGGGGCTGGCCAAGCAGATCGGGAAAAGCGAAACCTTGCGCGGCACACTGTGCTGGCTGGTCTCGCTTTACATCCGTCTGCTCTATGCCTCGGGATCGTGGCAGGTGGTTCGCGGCGATATCCCCGCCGCCTTCTGGGACCAGGGCAAGCCGTTCATCCTGTCCTTCTGGCACGGCCGCATCCTGATGATGATGAAGTGCTGGCGGCCCGGTGTCCCCATCAGCATGCTGATCAGCCAGCACCGCGACGGGCTGCTGATCGCCCGCACCGTCGCCCATTTCGGCATCAAGACCGTGGCCGGTTCGACCACGCGCGGCGGCGGCAACGCTTTGCGCGGCCTGCTGAAGATGCTGAAGGGCGGCGAATGCATCGGCATCACCCCCGATGGCCCCAAGGGGCCGCGCATGCGGGCCAGTGCCGGCTTCATCAACATCGCCCGGCTGTCGGGCTGTCCGATCATCCCGGTCGCTTATTCGGCAAGGCGGCGCAAGTTGCTAGGGTCGTGGGACCGCTTTGTGATTCCGTGGCCGTTTTCCGGCGGTGTCTTCGTGTGGGGCGAGCCGATGCATGTCACCGCCGATTCCGATATCGAGGAATGTCGGCGCCTGCTGGAGGACCGGATGATCGCGGTGACCGACGAGGCCGACCATCTGGCCGGCGTCGAACCGGTGGCTCCCGCCGATCCGTTGCCGGAGACGGCGCCATGATCCACGCCCTTTACCGCGCCTTGTCGATCGCCGGCGGCCCGCTGATCGACGTCTTCTTGAAGCGGCGGATGTTGAGGGGCAAGGAAGACCCGGCGCGGGCCGGCGAGCGACGGGGCCTGGCCTCGCTGGATCGTCCCGACGGGCCGTTGGTGTGGCTGCATGCCGCCTCGGTCGGGGAATCACTGTCCTTGCTGCCGCTGATCGAGCGGCTTGTGGATGGCGGCCGTCTCAGGGTGCTGGTCACCACCGGCACCGTGACCTCGGCCCGCCTGATGGCCGAGCGGCTGCCCGCCGGCGCCGTTCACCAGTTCGTCCCGGTCGATCGCCCGGCCTGGGTCCGCCGGTTCCTCGACCATTGGCGCCCCGGCCTGGTGCTGTGGGCCGAATCCGATTTCTGGCCGAACCTGCTGGCCGAGATCGGCAAGCGTCATGTGCCGCTGATCCTGGTCCAGGGCCGGATGTCGGCACGGTCCTTCGCCGGCTGGAGCCGCGCGCCGGGCTTCATCGCCCGGGTCTTGGCCGACTTCACCCTTTGCCTGGGCCAGACCCCGGCCGACGTCCAGCGCCTGGTTCAGTTGGGAGCGCGCGACGCCCGGTGCCTGGGCAACCTGAAGCTGGCCGTGCCGCCCTTGCCGTACGAGCCCGCCGAACTGGCCGCCCTGAAGGCCCAGATCGGCGACCGTCCGGTGTGGCTGGCCTCGTCGACCCATCCGGGCGAGGAAGCCGTGGCCGCCCGTGTCCACCGAACGCTGGCCGAACGGCTGCCCGGCCTGTTGACCATCATCGTGCCGCGCCACCCCGAGCGCGGCCCCGAGGTGCTGGGCGAGGTCAAGGCGCTGGGTTTGCAGGCGTCGTTGCGCTCGGCCGGCGAGGCGCCCGACCGGGCGATCCTGGTCGCCGACACCATGGGCGAGTTGGGGCTGTTCTACCGCCTGGCCCCGGTGGTGTTCATGGGCAAAAGCCTGACCGTCGAGGGCGGCCAGAATCCGTTCGAGCCGGCAAGGCTGGGGGCGGCGGTGCTGTTCGGCCCGCGCATGAGCAATTTTCCCGACATGGCTCCGGCCATGCTGGCCGCCGACGCGGCCTGTCAGGTCGCCGACCAGGACCAGTTGGCCGAAGCGGTCGGCCGCTTGCTGGCCGACCCGGCGGCGGCGCGGGCGATGGGGGCGCGCGCCCTGGCCTGGGCCGAGGCCGAGGCCGGCTCCCTGGATCAGGTGATGGGCGCCCTGGCGCCGTTCATCGCGGCAGTGGAGGCCGGCGATGCGCGCCCCTGATTTCTGGCACCGCGACGGGACGCTGGCCCGATTGTTGTCGCCGCTGTCGGCGGTTTATGCCTGGGGCGGCGCCCAGAAGCTGGCCGGGGCCCAGCCGGTGCGCGCCAAGATGCCGGTGATCTGCGTCGGCAACATCGTCGCCGGCGGGGCCGGCAAGACCCCGGTGGTCGCCGCCCTGGTCGAGCGGCTGAAGGCCCGCGGGCGCCGGCCCCACATCCTGACCCGCGGCTATGGCGGCACCGAGGCCGGCCCGCGCGCCGTCGATCCGACGCGTCACGACGCCACCCGCGTCGGCGACGAGGCGCTGCTGCTATCGAGTGTGGCCCCGACCTGGGTGGCCCGGTGGCGGCCAGACGGCGCCGCCGCCGCCGCCGACATGGGGGCCGACATCCTGGTGATGGATGACGGTTTCCAGAACGGCACGCTGGTCAAGGATCTGTCCTTGGTGGTGATCGATGGCGGCTATGGCTTCGGCAATCGCCGGGTGATCCCGGCCGGCCCCTGCCGCGAGCCGATCGCCACCGGCCTGGCCCGCGCCGACGCCGTGGTGATGGTCGGCGACGACCGCACCGGCGCTGCCAGCCTGGTGGGCGATAAGCCGTTGCTGCGTGCCCGGCTGGTGCCCGGCCCCGAGGCGGCGCTGCTGCACGGCCGCGACCTGATCGCCTTTGCCGGCATCGGCCGTCCCGACAAGTTCTTCGACACCGTCGAAGGATGCGGCGGCCGGATCGTCGCCGCCCATTCCTTCCCCGACCACCATCCCTATGGCCGCGCCGACATCGAGGAATTGTTGGAGGCCGCGCGGGCCGCGGACGCCTTGGCGGTAACCACCGCCAAGGATGCGGTGCGGGTGCCGGAAGATCTGCGCGCCTTGCTGACGGTGTTGACGGTGCGGCTGGTCTGGTACGATACCGGGGCGGTGGATCGTCTGTTGGCTCCCGTGCTGGATCATCAATCGTGAGATTGTTATCGAAAACCGCCCGTCAGCGGGCCGAGGCGCTGCTGGTCCGTTTCGTCTTCGCCCTGTTCGGCCTGCTGCCGGTCGATGCGGCCTCGGCGATCGGCGGCGCCGTCGGGCGCTGGATCGGCCCGCGCCTCAAGGTTTCCAACATCGCCCGGCGCAACCTGGCCCAGGCCTTCCCCGATTGGGACCAGGCCGCCATCGAGGCGACCGTGGTGCGGGTATGGGACAATCTGGGCCGGGTTGCCGCAGAGTTTCCCCACCTCGATTATCTGATCGCCAACCGCCTGGAAATCGTCGGGGTCGAGAACATCCATGCACGGCGCGACGATGGCCTGCCCGGCCTGTTCTTTTCAGCTCATTTCGGCAATTGGGAGCTGGGGACCGGCGCCGCCGGCCGGCAGGGTCTGCCGCTGACCCTGGTCTATCGCGCCGCCAACAATCCGTGGGTGGAAGACATCTATCGCAAGGGGCGCACCGTGTCGTCGCAGGCCGGCCAGATCCAGAAGGGGTCGGAAGGTGCGCGCGAGATCATGACGGTGCTGAAGGGCGGCGGCCATATCGCCATGCTGGTCGATCAGAAGATGAATGACGGCATCAAGGTGCCGTTCTTCGGACGCGACGCCATGACCGCCTCGGCGGTGGCCCGCTTCGCGCTGAAGTTCAAATGCCCGGTGGTGCCGACCAAGGTCGAGCGCCTGGACGGCGCCCATTTCCGCCTGATCGTGCTGCCGCCGATGGACCTGCCGGACAGTGGCGACGCCCATGCCGACACCTTGGAGATCATGACGCGCATCAACGCCATCATCGAGGATTGGGTCCGCGCCGATCCGGGACAGTGGCTGTGGCTGCACAAGCGCTGGCCGGACTGATCCGGCGGCTCAGCCGCCCAGCCACAGGGCGGAAACGTCGTCGGCGAAGGTGACGCCGCGCTGTGCCAGATCCGACAGAAGTCCCGTAACGTCGCCGGCCGTCTTCAATCCGGCGGCCAGTTCCATCACGCCGTCTTCCCCCAGATGCTTGCCGGTGGGGTCGGCGGCCTCGCTCAGTCCGTCGCTGTACAGCATCAGGGCGGCGCCCTTCGGAAAGGCCAGGTCGACATTGCCGTAAACGGTGGCCCGGCGCACCCCCAGCGGCAGCGACGAGGCCGGGTGCAGGCGGGCGCGCCCGTCGGGGGTGGTCACGATCGGCGCGGTGGCCCCGGCCGAACTGAAGACCAAAGTCTCGGCCGCGGTATCGCACACCGCGTACAGCATGGTGGCGAACTGGCCACGCGGCAGGACATCGACCAGCGATTCGTTCAGCCGGGTCAGCAGCGCCGCCGGATCGGAGCCGGGGCCGCTGCCCAAGATGACGTGCAAGCGGAAGGTATTGATGGCCGCGGCGACGCCGTGGCCGGAAAAGTCGGTCAACCACACGGCGAAGCGTTGGGAATCCAGCGGGAACCAGCCCCACAGATCGCCGCTGACTTCCGAGGATGGGCGGGTCACGGCGGCAAGGTGGCGGCCATAGCGACGCACGCACGATTCCAGCTGGTCGGCCGTCGGCAGCAGGGCGGCCTGCATCGCGGTGGCGATGGCAAGGTCTTGCTGCAGGCGGTCGCGATAGGTCTTCAGGCTCTGCATCATGAGACGGTTGCGCAGATGCACGCCGACCCGGGCGGTCAGTTCGCGGCGGTCGATGGGTTTGGCGACATAGTCCGTGGCGCCGCGATCGAAGGCCCGCGCCCGGTCGTCGGAATCATTCAAGGCGGTGGTGACGAGCACCGGAATGTCGGCCCAGTCTGGATTGGCGCGGAAGCGGGTCAGGAACTCGAAGCCGTCCATGCGTGGCATCATGATGTCCAGCAAGACGATGTCCGGCATCTGCCGGGCCACCCGGTCCAGTGCTTCCACACCGTCGGCGGCGGTGTCGATGTGGCCGATCCCCTGGGTTTCCAGCAAGACGGACATCAGATCACGATTGATCGGGGTGTCGTCCACCACCAGGGCGGTGCAGTCCGAGAATTCCTGTTGGCCTTTAGGCGGCGGCATCGTCGGTTCCATGGATCGGACGCGGATTGGCGCGATGGTGCCTTGCCGCCGGTTGCGTGACAAGGCTCATGACCAAAACGGCTGGAATGAGGCCGCCCTCCACCGGTTAGTGGGCCGTTTCGGGCGTAAACGGCGGAAATGGCCTCTATTCCTTCGTCGGATCGGGGCTATATTGAGCAAGATAGGATCGGTGGGGGCCGGTCGGCGGGAAGGCCAAGGCGGAGCAGGCGATGCCGGGTTCAGCAGGGTGGGCGAGGGGACTGGCGCGGGTGGCCGCGCTGGCGCTGTTTCTGGCCGTGTCTTTGGTGCGGGCTTGGCCGGCCGCCGCCGCCGATCCGTTCGAGCGGACGGTGCTGGTGATTTCCTCGTTCGGCAAGGACTTGCCGGCGCAAGCCGCCTTCGAGCGCGGGCTGGACAAGGGGCTGTCCTTCCGTGCCGGCAAGAACCGGGTGTTCTTCGAGTTCCTCGACAGTCCGCGTCTGCCGCTCGGTCAATCCCAGCCGGCGCTGGCGCAAATGATCGAGGGCAAATATCAAGGTATTCACTTCGACGCCGTGGTCGCCTGGGCCGAGCCGGCGGCGGCGCTGGTATCGACGCTTCGGCCCCGTTTCGCCGATTCCGCTTTGTACCTGGCCGAGGTGCCCCCGGCGGCGATGGGCCGGCTGAACCTGCTGGATGCCACCGGGTACGGTTTTCCCGCCGACTTCGTCGCCTCGCTGGCCGAGGCCTTGCGCCTGACCCAGGCAACCAAGGTGGTGGCGGTCGGCGAGTCCAGCCCGATCGGCGCCACCCGCTTGCAATGGTTCCGTCAGGGCATGAAAGAGGTGGCCCCCAGGGTCGAAATCGAGGAATGGGCCGACCTGCCGTTCGGCCAGGTTCTCGAGCGGGCGGCGACGCTGCCGAAAGACACCATGCTCTTTTATCTGCTGCTGTTCTTCGACGAGAACGGTGCCAGCCAAACCCCGTTCGAATTGGCCCGCCGGCTGACCGAGAAAAGTTCGGCGCCGGTGTTCTCGCCGTGGGAAACCCTGATGGGAAGCGGTGTCGTCGGCGGCCACGTTCTCAGCGTCGAAGTCCTGGCCGAAAACATCGCCGCGGCCATCGCACGTTCCGGTCATCCGACCGGGCAAAAGCCGGCGCAGCGTTTTTCCTATGATTGGCGTCAGGTCGATCGCTGGGGGATGGGCGATCTGGTGCAAAATCCCGACGCGGTGATCTTGAACCGTCAGCCCAGTGTATTGCAGCAGTACCGCTGGCATATCGCCGTCGTGGCGTCGTTCATCCTGGCGCTGTCGATCCTGTCGGCGTTTCTGACCCGGGCGCTCCGCCTTCGGGCGCGGGCGATGGCCGAGTTGGCGGCCGAGCGGGCGATGCTGGCCGACCGGGTGCGTGAACGGACCGAGGAACTGGCGGCGTCGAACGCCGAGCTGGAACAGTTCGCCTATGCCATCTCGCACGATCTGCGCCAGCCTTTGCGCATGGTCAGCAACTTCGTCACCCTGCTGGGCCGGCAATTGGGCGACCGGCTGGACGACGAGGCCCGGTCGTTCGTCGCCTTCGCCGTCGAGGGTGCCAAGCGAATGGATCGGATGATCCTGTCGCTGTTGAAATATTCCCGCGTCGGCCATCAGGCGCAGGCCAGTGAATGGATCGAATCCAAGGATTCGCTGGATCAGGTTCTGCGGTTCCTGGGACCGGCGATTGCCGAGTGTGGGGCGAAGATATCGGTCACCGGCACCTGGCCGCGCCTGCTGGTGCCCCGCGACGCCTTCGAGCGGGTGCTGCTGAACCTGATTGGCAACGCCATCAAATATCGCCAGAAGGGGAGGACCCCGAACATCCAGATCCGCGCCGAGCGCCATCAGGCCGGGTGGTGCATCGCGGTGGCCGACGACGGAATCGGCATCAAGGATGGCGGCGAGCGCCTGTTCAAGGTCTTCCAGCGCCTGGTTCCCGCCGATGCTTATGAAGGAACCGGGGTTGGCCTGGCCCTGTGCCGTCGTTTGGTCGACCAGATGGGCGGCAATATCTGGATGGAATCGGCAGGCCTGGGCCGGGGCGTCACCTTCCATTTCACCGTTCCCGAGGCCCAGCCTTCGGCCGCATCGGCTGCGTGACAGCGCTCCCATTCCGGGCTACTGATTGTGTCGAATCGTGTGTCGATCGGAGTGGATGAATGTGCGGCTTTGCCGGATTTCTTGACCTGACGAGCCAGACGCCCGACCGGGCGGCGACCGTCGCGGCCATGGCCGGCACCTTGGTCCACCGCGGGCCGGACGACAGCGGCGTGTGGATCGACGATCGTGCCGGGATCGCGCTGGGCTTTCGGCGCCTGGCCATTCTGGACCTCAGCCCCCACGGGCACCAGCCGATGCTGTCCAAGGATGGCCGCTGGGCCATCGCTTTCAACGGCGAGATCTACAACCATGCCGACCTGCGCGGACGCCTGGAGCGCAGCGACTGGCTGGGCCATTCCGATACCGAGGTGCTGCTGGAAGCGATCAGCCGCTGGGGCCTGGACCGTGCCTTGGCCCAGTGCGACGGCATGTTCGCCATCGCGCTGTGGGACCGGGTCGAGCGGGTCTTGTACCTGGCCCGCGACCGGATCGGCGAAAAGCCGCTTTATTGGGCCGAATGCGGCGGGGTGTTCAGTTTCGGCTCGGAATTGAAGGCGCTGGTCCGCCACCCGGCCTTCGACGATTCCATCGACCGCGACGCCCTGGCCTTGTTCCTGAAATTTGGCTGGATCGCCGCGCCGCATACCATCTACCGCGCCGCCCGCAAGCTGTTGCCGGGCACCATCTTGTCGGTGCGTGGCGGCAAGGTCGCCAGCCAGACCTATTGGTCGGCCGCCGAGCGGGCCCGGGCGGTGGCGGGAAGTTTCGGCGGCGGCCGTGCCGCTGCGGCCGAGCGGCTGAACCAGTTGCTGCGGGCCTCGGTGTCCTTGCGCATGCAGGCCGACGTGCCGGTCGGCGTGTTCCTGTCGGGGGGCATCGACAGTTCGGTCACCGCCGCCATCATGCAGGATATGTCGCCCCGGCCGGTTCACACCTTCACCATCGCCTTCGCCGACAAGGGCTATGACGAAAGCCCGCACGCCCGGGCGGTGGCGGACCATCTGGGGTGCGTTCATACCGAGGTGCCGATCACCGACGACGACGCCCTGGCCCTGGTCCCCGACCTGCCGTCGATCTGGGACGAGCCTTTCGCCGACCCGGCCCAACTGCCGACCTGTCTGCTGGCGCGGGCGACGCGTCAAGACGTCACCGTGGCGTTGTCGGGCGACGGCGCCGACGAATTGTTCGGCGGCTACGGCATCTATCGCTCGTTGCCCGCCGACTGGCGCCGGCTGGAGGCCATTCCGGCCTGGCTGCGCCGACTGGCCGGCGGGCTGGACCTGATGCCGTCGGCCATGCTGAACGCCGCGGCCGGTCTGGGCCATCTGGTCGGGCGCAAGCGGCGGTCCTATCCGGGCTTTCGCGTCAAGAAGGCGTTCGAACAGGTGCGGACCGGCTCGTTGGCCCAGTTGCACGGCCAGCATTACGCCCGCTGGCGCGGCATGCCGGCCCCGGTCCTGGGCGCTGGCCGGGCGATGACGGCCTTCGACGACGGGCTTGCCGCCATGCTGGCCGATCCGTCGCTGGCGGTGATGGTGATGGATGCCCGCACCTATCTGCCCGACGATCTGTGCGTCAAGACCGATCGCGCCACCATGGCCTATTCGCTCGAGGCGCGTCTGCCGTTCCTCGACCATGCCATCGTCGAATTTGCCTGGAGCCTGCCTTTGGGCCTCAAGATCGATGGCGACATCGGCAAGGCGGTGTTGCGCGACGTGTTGTACGGCTATGTGCCGCGCGCCTTGGTCGATCGTCCCAAGATGGGGTTCGAGGTGCCGATCGGGCGTTGGCTGACCGGGCGTTTGAAGGGCTGGGCCGACGATCTGCTGGACGAGGGGCGGCTTCGGTCGCAGGGGCTGCTGAATGCCCCGATGGTATCGGCCTGCTGGCGCGACCACCGCTTAGGCGCCAAGAATTGGCAGACGGAACTGTGGCACGCCCTGATGTTCCAAGCGTGGTTCGAGAGCCGGGGGTAGGGGATGGATTCGCTGGTTTTGGCGGAATTGCTGTGTGCCAGGCTGTGTCACGACATGGCCGGGCCGGTGGGGGCGGCGGCGGCCGGGGCCGAGTTGATCGCCGAGATGGCGGGCGACATCGATGCCGAGACCTTGGCGCTGGTTTCGGCCAGTGCCGGGGCGGGCGCCGCGCGGCTGAAGTTCTTCCGCTCGGCCCTGGGGCCGGCGGTCGGCGGGTTGGTGTCGGTGGCGGCGACGCGCGACCAGGTGCGGGCCTATCTCGACACCCAAAGCTCGGCGGTGGCCGGGGTGGGACTGGAATGGACCGGCGAGAACGGCTCGATCGACGGGGGGGCGGCGCGCCTGCTGCTCAATCTGGTTCTGCTGGCCAAGGATAGCCTGCCGCGCGGCGGCCGCATCGCCGTGGAGATCAGTGCCGGCCGGCCGCGTGTCACCGCGTGGGGCGATCCTGTCTCGCTGCCCGACGAGGCCCGGTCGATTCTTGACGGCGGTGCCTTTCCGACCTCGCCGCGCGGGGCGCAGGCCTATCTCGCTCAACTGTTGGCGGATCAAATGACCTTGGCGGTGAAAGCCGAATTATTCCCCGGCGGTCTTGGCTTCTCGGTTGCGCCCTCCAAATGATTCGTGTCCAATACTTTTTGGGGGCAAGGGTTCTTCTAAAGCCCTCGCGGCCGTGATATTACTCGAAATGCCGCCCCAGAAATTTGGGGGACGGTGGGAATTTGTCCCGTCGTGGCAGTGGGTTCGATGGCGTGGAGCTGGAGCGGAAGATGGATGATCTCCTCAGCGAATTTTTGACCGAGACCTCGGAAAGCCTTTCCGTTCTCGACGTCGAGCTGGTGAAGCTGGAACAGAACCCGGAACCGAGCATTCTGCAGAACATCTTCCGGTTGGTGCATACCATCAAGGGCACCTGCGGCTTCCTTGGTCTGCCCCGGCTGGAACATGTCGCCCATGCGTCGGAAAACGTTCTGGGCAAGTTCCGCGACGGCGAACTTGAAGTGACGCCGACGGCGGTGACCCTGATCTTGCAGGCGATCGACCGCATCAAGCTGATCCTGGGCCATCTCGAACAGAACGAGTGCGAGCCGGAAGGCGAAGACAAGGATCTGATCGCCAAGCTGAACGACATGGCCGAGGGCAAGACCCCGTCGGTCGCTGCCCCCGCCGCCGCCGCTGCCCCCGCCGCCGAGCAATCCTTCCCGGTCGCGGCCGACCTGCTGGCCGAAGTCGAGGCCGCCTACGCCGCCGGCAAGAAGGCCGCCTCGGACACCGATGTGCTGGCCGAGATGGCCAAGGAGCGCGCCAAGGAAGCCGCCGCCGCCGCCGCCAAGGAAGCCGCCGCGGCAGCCGCGCCCGAAGCCGACCCCGAGCCCGAGCACGAGCCGGCGCCTTCCGTTCCGGTTCCGGCCGCCTCGCCGCCGGCCGTCACCAAGCAGACCGAGCAATTGACCAACGCGGCCGGCGAGCCCAAGGAATCGGCTGTCGCCGCCCAGACCATCCGCGTCAATGTCGAGCTTCTCGAAAACCTGATGACCCTGGTGTCGGAACTGGTGCTGACCCGAAACCAGCTGCTGCAGATGGTGCGCGGGCGCGACGATTCCGAATTCACCGCGCCGTTGCAGCGCCTCTCGCACATCACCACCGACCTGCAGGAAGGGGTGATGAAGACGCGCATGCAGCCGATCGGCAATGCCTGGGCCAAGCTGCCGCGTATCGTTCGCGATCTGTCGGTCGAAATGAACAAGAAGGTCGACCTGCAGATGCTGGGCGCCGAGACCGAGTTGGACCGTCAGGTCCTGGAACTCATCAAGGACCCGCTGACCCACATGGTCCGCAACTCGGCCGACCACGGTCTGGAAGGCCCGGAAGAGCGCAAGCGGGCCGGCAAGCCGGAAATCGGCAAGGTGGTGCTGAACGCCTACCACGAGGGCGGTCACATCATCATCGAGATTTCCGACGACGGGCGCGGCCTCAACCTCGACCGCATCAAGCAAAAGGCCATCTCCAGCGGGCTCGCCAGCGAGTCCGAACTTGAGACGATGAACCCGCAGCAGATCTACCAGTTCATCTTCAAGGCCGGTTTCTCGACCGCCGAGAAGGTCACCAGCGTGTCGGGCCGCGGCGTCGGCATGGACGTGGTGCGCACCAACATCGAAAAGATCGGCGGCACCGTCGAACTGAAAAGCCAGCCGGGCAAGGGGTCCAGCTTCGTCATCAAGATCCCGCTGACCCTGGCCATCGTGTCGGCGCTGATCGTCGAATGCGCCGGCGAACGCTTCGCCATTCCGCAGATCAGCGTACTGGAGCTGGTGCGTGTCACCAACAATTCCGAGCACGGCATCGAGAACATCAACAACGCCCCGGTGCTGCGCCTGCGCGACCGCCTGTTGCCGCTGGTGTCCTTGAAGAAGCTGCTGCGCCTCAATAACGGCGAGGACCAGGAAACCTTCATCGTCGTCACCCAAGTCGGCACCTACACCTTCGGCATCATCGTCGATCGCGTGTTCGACACCGAAGAAATCGTGGTCAAGCCGGTGGCGCCGATCCTGCGCCACATCTCGATGTTCTCGGGCAACACCATCCTGGGCGACGGTTCGGTGATCATGATCCTGGATCCCAACGGCATCGCCGGCGCCACCGGTGAATCGAGCATGCTGGGCGGCGGTCAGTCGACCGAAGGCCAGGTGGTGCGCGATCTGCACCGCGACTCGAAGACCAGCCTCCTGGTGTTCCGCGCCGGCAGCGAGGACCTCAAGGCGGTTCCGCTGGCCCTGGTCGCCCGTCTGGAAGAAATCGACGTCAAGGACGTCGAATACAGCCACGGCAAGCCGATGGTGCAGTATCGCGGTCACCTCATGCCGCTGGTGTCCATCGACGGCGCCACCGATTTCCGTTCCGAGGGTCGCCAGCCGGTGCTGGTGTTCTCGGATCGCGACCACACCATGGGTCTGGTCGTCGAGGAAATCGTCGATATCGTCGAGGATCGCCTGAAGGTCGAACTGTCGGCCAGCAATCCCGGCGTCATCGGCACCGCAGTCATCGCCGGCAAGGCCACCACCATCATCGATGCCGGCTATTACCTGCCGCAGGCCTTCGGCGATTGGTTCGGCCGCGCCGACAAGGAATACGGCACCGACGAGCATGCCGCGCCGCGCATCCTGCTGGTCGATGACAGCCCGTTCTTCCGCAATCTGCTGACGCCGCTGTTGTCGGTCGCCGGCTATGACGTGGTCGCGGTCGAGGGGCCGGATCGCGCCCTGGCCCTGCGCGAGCAGGGGCACGACTTCGACATGATCATCAGCGACATTGAAATGCCGGGGATGAGCGGGTTCGAGTTCGCCCAGGCGGTGCGCGCCGAGGGCCGCTGGCAGACCCTGCCGATGGTCGCCCTGTCGAGCCATGCCACCGAAAAGGATTTCGAGCGTGGCCGCCAGGTCGGCTTCAACGATTACGTCGCCAAGTTCGACCGCGACTCGCTGTTGAACACCATCGCTTCGACGCTTGCCGCGCTGAAGGGTGCCGCATGACCACTCGAAGCAACCACGCAGCAGCAACCGACATCCATCTGAACAGGGGGGTCACGCAGTGAACCAGATCGTACCCGCCGGCAAGCGTCCCGGCACCGAGTTGGCCGCGCCGGAGACCCAGGACTACGTCACCATGTTCATCGACGGCCAGATGTTCGGCATCCAGGTGCTGACCGTCCAGGACGTGCTGGGACCGCAGAAGATCACCCGCATCCCGTTGGCGCCGCGCGAGGTGGCCGGCAGCCTGAACCTGCGTGGCCGCATCGTCACCGCCGTCGATGTGCGCCTGCGTCTGGGCCTGCGCAACGCCGCCGAGGATAACAAGGGCATGAGCGTGGTCGTCGATCAGAATGGCGAGCTCTATTCGCTGATGGTCGACCAGGTCGGCGAAGTCCTGAGCCTGCCCGCCGCCAAGTTCGAACGCAATCCGCCGACGCTGGACCCGATGTGGCGCGAGTTCTCGGCCGGAATTTATCGCCTCGAGGACAAATTGATGGTGGTGCTGGACGTCGGCAAGCTTTTGGATTTCAAAAAAGACGAATAGTATCACCGCATGATAAGAGGCGGGTGCAAGGGCGCACCCGACCCTAGGGGAGGCTTGAAAGGGCATGAGGTCCTGTCTGATCGTTGATGATTCGAAGGTCATCCGCATGGTGGCCAAGAAGATCCTGCAAGAGTTGACCTTCACCACCGCGGAAGCGGAAGACGGTCAGCAGGCTTTGAACTACTGCCAATCGACCATGCCGGACGCCGTTCTGCTGGATTGGAATATGCCGGTGATGAACGGCATCGATTTCCTGCGGGAATTGCGCAAGCTGCCGGGTGGCGACAAGCCGGTCGTTGTTTTCTGCACCACGGAAAATGACATCGAGCACATCCAGGAGGCGATCACGGCCGGCGCCAACGAGTACATCATGAAGCCGTTCGACAGCGAGATTCTGCAGGCCAAGTTCTCCCAGGTTGGCCTTCTGTAATCGCTGCTCCTTTCAAAAGGCTCGCCGTTTAATGGCTTCCGATACCCCCTCTTCCGCCTCCACCGCAGCCGATCGGATTCGGGTGATGCTGGTTGACGATTCCGCGGTCGTGCGTGGTCTCGTCACTCGGATTCTCGAAGAGGAGCAGGATATCTCTGTGGTCGTTTCGGTCGGAAACGGACAGATGGCGTTGTCGGCGTTGGAACGCCAGGACATCGACGTCATCTTGCTGGATATCGAAATGCCGGTCATGGACGGCATGACCGCGCTGCCCAAGCTGCTGAAGGTCGATCCGGCGGTGCGGGTGATCATGCAATCGACGCTGACCTCGAAGGGGGCGGCCATCAGCCTGCGTGCCCTGGAAATGGGGGCGGCTGATTACATTCCGAAGCCGACCGCCACCCGCGATCTGGCCGGCGGCGTCGATTTCAAGACCGAATTGCTGGGCAAGGTCAAGGCCCTGGGACATGCGCGGCGCCGCGACCCGAACCGTAAGCTGCGCGCGCCATCGGGCACGGTGGCGCCGACGCGGCCCGCCGCGCCGAAGATTTCCGCCCTGCACCCTGCCACACCGCCGACTTTGCGGACCCATACGCCCGAGCCGCCGGATATTATCGCCATCGGCTCGTCGACCGGCGGCCCGCAGGCGCTGTTCAACCTGCTGGGCACCATGCGGGCCGGAACCGTCAAGCAGCCGATCCTGATCACCCAGCATATGCCGGCGACCTTCACCACCATCCTGGCCGAGCATATCAGCCGGGTGTCGGGCTGGGACGCGCGCGAGGGCCAGGACGGCGAAGTGATCAAGGGCGGACGGGTCTATATCGCTCCGGGCGACTTCCACATGGTGGTCGAGACCCGTGGTGCCGACAAGATCATTCGCCTGAACAAGGATGCGCCGGAAAATTTCTGCCGGCCTGCGGTCGATCCGATGCTGCGCAGCATCTCGGCGGCCTATGGCAAGCGGGTGCTGGTGGCGATCCTGACCGGAATGGGAGCCGACGGCTCGAAAGGGGGTCAGGTGGTTGTACAAAATGGCGGCACCGTGGTTGCCCAGGACGAGGCAAGTTCCGTGGTGTGGGGAATGCCGGGGGCAGCGGCGCAAGCTGGGATCTGTTCGGCGATTCTGCCGATCGGGGAAATCGCCCCATGGCTGATGAAATTGGCAGCGAGGCGCTGACGGATGCGGCCCGAGGATTTTGATTTCATTGCCAAGTTGCTGAAAGACCGTTCCGGTCTGGTCATCACGCGCGACAAGGCTTACCTGCTGGAATCCCGACTGACCCCGGTGGCGCGCAAGCGCGGACTGAAAGGGTTGGACGACCTGCTGGCGAGCTTGCGCACCTCGGGCGAGGACCTCCTGCGCGAGGTCACCGAGGCGATGACCACCAACGAATCGTTCTTCTTCCGCGACATCAAGCCGTTTGACCAGTTCAAGGCGCTGGTCCTGCCGCAATTGTTGGCCTCGCGCGCGACCAAAAAGAGTTTCCGCGTCTGGTCGGCGGCCTCGTCTTCGGGCCAGGAAGCCTATTCGCTGGCGATGATCCTGAAGGAAGAAGCGCCGAAGATGCCCGGCTGGAAAATCGAAATCGTCGGAACCGACATTTCGACCGAGATGCTGGAAAAGGCCAAGGCCGGCCTTTACTCGCAATTCGAGGTGCAGCGTGGCCTGCCGATCCAGTATCTGGTCAAGTACTTCAAGAAGACGAACGAGATGTGGCAGATCGATTCCTCGATCCGTGCCATGGTCCAGTTCCGCGAATACAATTTGCTGCACGATTTGAAGACGCTGGGCCAGTTCGACGTGGTGTTCTGCCGCAACGTCTTGATCTATTTCGATCAGCCGACCAAGACCCGGGTGCTGGAGAACATCTCGCGGGTCATGCCCGACGATGGGTTGCTGTATCTGGGCGGTGCCGAGACGGTGTTGGGCATTTCCGACAAGTTCAAGCCGGTGCCCGAGCAGCGCGGAATCTACGCGGTCATCCGCTGATAGCCGGGGCAGACCCGCTTTAAGTGTCCTGCCAGACCACCGTCGGACCCTTTGCCGTGCCCAAAGGTGACGATGGGAGACTCCGATCCCGCCAACTCAGGTCGCGGCTAAGCCTGCTTCGGCAGGGTGAACCAGAAGGTCGAGCCCTTGCCGGGCACTGATTCGACCCAAATGCGCCCGCCGTGGCGCTCGACCACCCGTTGGCAGATGGCCAGGCCGATGCCGGTTCCGGCGAAGCGATCGCGGGGATGCAGGCGGCGGAACAGGTCGAAGATCTGGCGGTGATATTCCGTCTCGATGCCGATGCCGTTGTCGGCGACATAGAACGCCCAGTCGCGGCCACGATCCTGACATCCCACCCGCACCTCGGCGCGGACATCCTCGCGGCGGTACTTCAAGGCGTTGCTGATCAGGTTCTGGAACAGGCTGCCCAGCAAGGCGGCGTCCCCTTCGATCACCGGCAATTGGCCATCGACCTCGACCACCGCCTGCGCCTCGCTGATCACGCCCTTCAGGTGGGCGAGCGCGGTGCTGACCAGGATGCCGGCCTGCACCGGGACCGGGGTCAGATCGCCGGTGCCGACACGGGAATAGGACAAAAGCTCGCTGATGATGGTCTGCATGCGCTGGACGCCTTCGACGGTATAACCGATGAAGGCGTCAGCGTCGGAATCCAGCTGGCCCTGATAGCGCCGTTGCAGCAATTGCACATAGCTGGCGATATTGCGCAGCGGCTCCTTCAGGTCGTGCGAGGCGATATAGGCGAATTGTTCAAGATCGGCGTTGGACCGTTGCAGATCGCGGTTGGCGGCCTCCAGGTCGGCGGTCATCCGGTGCTCCCGCATCAATTCGCGGTACAAGACGACGCACAGCGCCCCCATCAGCAGCCAAGACACCACCACCAAGGCGGCGATGCGGAAAGACCGCTCGCGCCATTGCGCCAAAGCCTCTTGGGAGCCGACGCTGACCCACACCACCAGCGAGCGCGGCTCGACCACCCGGTAGGACACCACCCGCACCACCGAATCCACGGCGGACCGGCCCTGATAGGTCCCCGACGGAGCATTCGGCAGATGGGTGGTGAAGATCGGGTTGGCGCTCATGTTGCGACCGATATCCTCGGGCTTCAGCGGCTGGCGCACCAGAACGGCGCCATCCAGGCGATAGATGCCCAGGGCGGGGACCGGACCGTAATCGAGCTTCTGATAGAAACGCTTGAAATAGTCGATCTGAACGGTCACGGCAGCCGCGCCGATCCAGGCGCCATTGGCCGAATACAGCCGTCTGGCGACGGTGAAAACGAAAGAACGGGTGGCTTCGTCGAAGCCGGCCTGGCCGATGAAGACCTTGCCGGCATCGTCGCGTCGCAGCGCCTTCACCCAATCGCGGTCGCGAAAGGTGGTGCCGGCCTGAAACATCCCCCGAAGGTCGGAAATCAAAGCGCCATCGGCATCGACGATATAGATGTTTCCCAAATGCGGCGACCCGGCCAGCATGTCGATCAGCGGCTTGGCCGCCTCGGCGCTGGTCTTCGCGTTGGGTGTAACCAGGGCGCCGGCATGGTCGGCGACGCGGGCCAGGGCCAGCTCTGCGGTGTCGAGCGTACGCGAGGCGTGTTCGTCCAGCAGATTGGCGATATCGGCGGTGGCGGACTCGATCCGCTTCAGGCTTTCGTCATGGTCTGTCCAGATGAACAGGGCCGCCAGGATCACGCTCAGGACGGCGTAAAGGCTGGCCATCGCCAGCAAGACCCGGTGCGGCCGTGTTTGCCCGATCATGGCTGCGCCCCCTGGTCAGCCGACAGGGTGCAAACGGGGGCCGCCCTCATCAGCCCCCCGAGCTCAGGAGCATGTCGCGGAACAGCGCCACGAACTTCTGGTCGAACTTTTCGCGGATATTGTTGCTCATCACCGACAGGGCCTGCGCCGCCGACATGGGCGCGCGGTAGGACCGGCGTTCGGTGAGCGCGGCGAAGACATCCACCACCGAGGCGATGCGGACCAGATCGTTGATCTGGCTGCCCTGCAATCCGTCGGGATAGCCGGTCCCGTCCAGACGTTCGTGGTGCTGGCCGGCGATGGCCATGACGCCGGATGGCACGTCCGGCGCCTTGGACAGATAGCGCACCCCCAGCAGGACATGGTCGCGCATGCGAATCTTCTCGGTCGGATCCAGGGGCGACACCTTGTTCAGCAGGGCCTGAGGCATGGCGGTCTTGCCGATATCGTGCAGCAATCCGGCGGTCGCCAGCGTCATCAGATCGTCGTCGCCCAAGCCGAGCTTGTAGCCGAACAGCACCAAAAGGGTCGAAACGCGGAGCGAGTGGACGTAGATGAAGCTGTTGTGGTTGGCCAGGCCTTCGAAGATCTGGTGGTAGCCGTTCTGCTTGACCGCATCCAAAACCGGGGCACAGGCCTGGCCGATATTGTGGAAATCCAGCGCGTCGCCGGTGGCGATCAGGTCGGTGATGCCCTCGAAGGCGACCAGGGTGCGCTTCAACGCTTCGCGAGGCGAGGGGGCCAGAGCCTCCCAGCGGGCTTCGACACGGCGATCGACCAGGCGGGAGATCAGGCCGATCAGGTCGCGGTCGCGGTTGTTGAAATCGACCACGGCATCGGCGTCCGAAACGATGGGCGCCCCGGGGCGCCCCTGCTTCTGTGCCCAGGTGCACAGGATCATCGGAACCTGATGAAACACCTTTTCGGCGCGCAGACGCGGCAAGGCCTGCAGGCGGTCGGAATTGGCGATGGCAGTGTCGGCGACCAGCACGGCGGCGGGCGTCGCCTTGGTGCGGACCGCAGCCGATTCGATGTCGGGGTAATCCGAGACTTCGTAGAAGGACGCGAGCTCCCGGCCGACGGCGTCGCGGCTGCGCGCGTCGGGATGAATGACGACGACCGACCGGCGCGGCGCCTCGAAAGACGCAAGCCGAGAAGCTTCCGAATCGACTCGGAGGAGTTCCATCCTCGTACTCCGCAATCCCCAAGGCCAGGGTTGCACACCATGAAAAGTCATGCAACTAGCCAAACAGAGAAAAAAGCCCTCCGTCGTTGCCGACGGAGGGCTGTTATGCTTACTCGGCCGGGGCCGCAGGCTGGTCGCCACCGGCTTCCAGTGCCGGCGGCGTATCGGCTTCGCCACCGCCATCCTCGACCTGCATTTCGCGGTCGCGCTTGGCGGCCAGTTCGCGCAGGCGGTTCATCACCGCGCCGGTACCGGCGGGGATCAGACGGCCGACGATGACGTTCTCCTTCAGGCCCTGCAAGGTGTCCACCTTGCCCGACACCGAAGCTTCGGTCAGGACGCGGGTGGTTTCCTGGAACGAGGCCGCCGAGATGAACGAGTGGGTCTGCAACGACGCCTTGGTGATGCCCTGCAGGACCGGGGTGCCCGAAGCCGGGCGGCCCTGCTCGCGGATCGCCTTGCGGTTCTCGTGGTCGAACTCCTGACGGTCGATCTGCTCGCCGACCAGGAAGGTGGTGTCGCCGGGATCGGTGATCTCGACCTTCTGCAGCATCTGGCGAACGATCACCTCGATGTGCTTGTCGTTGATCTTCACGCCCTGCAGACGATAGACCTCCTGGATCTCGTTGGTCAGGTACTGGGACAACGCCTCGACGCCCAGCACGCGCAAGATGTCGTGCGGCACCGGGTTGCCGTCCATCAGCGGATCGCCGCGGCGGACATAGTCGCCTTCCTGCACCGAGACGTGCTTGCCCTTGGGGATCAGGTATTCCACCGGATCGCCATCTTCCGGGACCACCAGGATGCGGCGCTTGGACTTGTAGTCCTTGCCGAATTCCACGCGGCCGTCGATGTCGGCGATGATGGCGTGATCCTTGGGCTTACGGGCTTCGAACAGTTCCGCCACACGCGGCAGACCGCCGGTGATGTCGCGGGTCTTCGACCCTTCGCGCGGGATGCGGGCCAACACGTCGCCGGCATGCAGCTTCGAATGGTTCTCGACCGACAAGATGGCGTCCACCGACAGGAAATAGCGGGCTTCCATGCCGTTGGGCAGGGTCACCGGCTGGCCCTTGTCGTCACGCAGTTCGACGCGCGGACGCAATTCCGAGCTGCGCGGCTGCTGCTTCCAATCGACCACCACCTTGCTGGCGATGCCGGTGGCCTCGTCGACCACTTCGCGCATCGACAGGCCTTCGACCAGGTCGATGTAGTGGGCGACACCGTTGGTCTCGGTGATGATCGGCAGGGTGTAGGGGTCCCACTCGGCCAGCTTGACGCCCTTGTTGACCGCCTGGCCTTCATCGACCAGCAGCTTGGCACCATAGGGCACGCGGTGACGCGCGCGCTCGCGGCCCTTGCCGTCGATCAGGGCCACTTCGCAATTGCGGCTCATGACGATCTTGGCGCCGGACGAGTTGGTGACGACGTTCTTGTTGATCAGCTGGACGGTGGCCTCGCTGACCGCTTCGATCGACGACTGTTCCGCACCACGCTGGGCGGCGCCGCCGATGTGGAAGGTGCGCATGGTCAGCTGGGTGCCCGGCTCGCCGATCGACTGGGCGGCGATGACGCCGACCGCTTCACCGACATTGACGCGGGTCCCGCGGGCCAGATCGCGGCCGTAGCAGGTGCCGCACACGCCTTCCTTGGCTTCGCAGGTCAGCACCGACCGGATGGCCACCACCTCGATACCGGCATCGTCGATCAACTCGACTTCCGGTTCGCAGATCAGGTGGCCGGCGGCGACGATGACCTCGCCGGTGACCGGGTGGGTGATGTCGCGGGCGGCCGAACGGCCCAGGATGCGTTCCGCCAGCGGGCTGATCACTTCGCCGCCCTCGACCACCGCCGAGACGGTCAGGCCGTTGATGGTGCCGCAATCTTCCTCGACGATGATGGCGTCCTGCGCCACGTCGACCAGACGACGGGTCAGGTAACCCGAGTTGGCGGTCTTCAGCGCGGTATCGGCCAGACCCTTACGGGCACCGTGGGTGGAGTTGAAGTACTCCAGCACGGTCAGGCCTTCCTTGAAGTTCGAGATGATGGGGGTCTCGATGATCTCGCCCGACGGCTTGGCCATCAGGCCGCGCATGCCGGCCAGCTGCTTCATCTGGGCGGCCGAACCACGAGCGCCCGAGTGGGCCATCATGTAGACCGAGTTGACCTGCATGCCGGGCTCGACGCGGCTGATTTCCTTCATCATGGCGTCGGCGACGTCGTCGGTGCACTTCGACCAGGCGTCGACCACCTTGTTGTACTTTTCGCCCTGGGTGATCAGGCCGTCCTGGTACTGCTGCTCGTATTCCTTGGCCTTCTCTTCGGTCTCGCCCACCAGCTTGTCCTTGGCGGCGGGGATGACCATGTCGTCCTTGCCGAACGAGATGCCGGCCTTGAAGGCGTGGGAATAGCCCAGGCCCATGATGCGGTCGGCGAAGATGACCGTCTCTTTCTGGCCGCAATGGCGATAGACCAGATCGATGACGTTCTGGATATCCTTCTTGGTCAGCAGGCGGTTGATCGAACCGAACGGCACGTTCGGATTGCGCGGCAGGATTTCCGACAGCAGCATGCGGCCGGCGGTGGTCTCCAGCAGCTCAATGATCGGCTGGCCGTCCTTATCGACATTGTGGTACCGCGCCTTGATCTTCTGGTGCAGCGTCAGCACCTTGTCGGCCAGGGCGGCATTGATCTCGTTCATGTCGCGGAAGATCGGCAGGCGATACAGGATGGCCGAACCGTCCTTGACCGCCTTCTCGATCGAAGCGACATCGGTCGCGGCGAACGGAGTGCCGGGCTTGGCGACGTTGAACACCCGAATCTCGCCCTTGGCCAGACCGGCTTCCAGCGCCTCGCGGCTGGACACCCGAAGGGCACGGTGGGCGGTGATGTCGCGGCGCACCAGGGCATCGACCACCGCTTCCATGTCGGACGTGTCGATCGGCAGGGCCGGGTTGGTGCGGTTGTAAAGGAACAGCGTGCCGTTGGCCAGGCCGGTCCGCAGCTCGTCGGCCGAGTGGACCTTCATGGCCATGCCCGGCAGTTCGTCGCGTTCCATGGTGATGTAATAGATACCCAGCACGATGTCCTGGCTGGGCACGATGATCGGCTTGCCGTTGGCGGGCGACAGGATGTTGTTGGTCGACATCATCAGCACGCGGGCTTCCAACTGGGCCTCGAGGCTCAGCGGAACGTGCACGGCCATCTGGTCGCCGTCGAAGTCGGCGTTGAAGGCGGTGCAGACCAGCGGGTGCAGCTGGATGGCCTTACCCTCGATCAGCACCGGCTCGAAGGCCTGGATGCCCAGACGGTGCAGCGTCGGCGCGCGGTTCAGCATCACCGGATGCTCGCGGATGACCTCTTCCAGGATGTCCCACACCTCGGGACGCTCCTTTTCCACCATCCGCTTGGCGGCCTTGATGGTGGTGGCCATGCCGTACAGTTCCAGCTTGGCGTAGACGAACGGCTTGAACAGCTCGAGCGCCATCTTCTTGGGCAGGCCGCACTGGTGCAGCTTCAGTTCCGGGCCGACCACGATGACCGAACGGCCGGAATAATCGACGCGCTTGCCCAGCAGGTTCTGACGGAAGCGACCCTGCTTGCCCTTCAGCATGTCGGACAGCGACTTCAGCGGACGCTTGTTGGCACCCGTGATGGCGCGGCCGCGACGGCCGTTGTCGAACAGGGCGTCGACCGCCTCCTGCAGCATGCGCTTTTCGTTGCGCACGATGATCTCGGGGGCGCGCAGTTCGATCAGCCGCTTCAGGCGGTTGTTACGGTTGATGACGCGACGATACAGATCGTTCAGGTCCGAGGTGGCGAAACGGCCGCCATCCAGGGGCACCAGCGGACGCAGTTCCGGCGGGATCACCGGAATGACTTCCAGGATCATCCATTCGGGACGCGAGCCGGATTCGAGGAAGGCCTCGACCAGCTTCATGCGCTTGACCAGCTTCTTGCGCTTGGCTTCCGAGGTGGTTTCCTTCAAATCGATCTTCAGGCGGTCCTTCTCGGACTCCAGATCGATGGCGACCAGCATGTCACGGATGGCCTCGGCGCCGATCTTGGCGGTGAAGGCATCGTCGCCATACTCGTCGACCGCGCGCATATACTGCTCTTCGGTCAGCAGTTCGCGGATCTTCAAAGGCGTCAGGCCCGGCTCGACCACGACGTAGTTCTCGAAATACAAGATGCGCTCGAGGTCCTTGAGCGTCATGTCGCACAAGAGGCCGATACGGCTGGGCAGCGACTTCAGGAACCAGATGTGGGCGACGGGGCTGGCCAGCTCGATATGGCCCATGCGCTCGCGCCGGACCTTGGCCAGCGTCACTTCGACGCCGCACTTCTCGCAGATGATGCCGCGATACTTCATGCGCTTGTACTTGCCGCACAAGCACTCGTAATCCTTGATCGGGCCGAAGATGCGGGCGCAGAACAGACCGTCGCGCTCCGGCTTGAAGGTGCGGTAGTTGATGGTTTCGGGCTTCTTGATCTCGCCATACGACCACGAGCGGATCCGCTCGGGGGAGGCGATCGAAATCCGGATCTGGTCGAAGGACTGGGTACCGCTCGCCTGACCGAAAATCTTCATCAATTCATTCATGACCTGCTCCCGCATCATCTCGGGGTTTGGCGGACGGGATGGGTCCCGTCCGCCACACTTGACCAAAAGGGCTTAGAAATTGCGCTGGGTCAGCTCGACATTGAGGCCGAGCGAGCGCAGTTCCTTGACCAGCACGTTGAAGGATTCGGGGATGCCGGCCTCGAAATTGTCGTCGCCGCGGACGATCGCTTCGTAGACCTTGGTGCGGCCGGACACGTCGTCCGACTTCACCGTCAGCATTTCCTGCAGCGTATAGGCCGCGCCGTAAGCTTCCAGCGCCCACACTTCCATTTCACCGAAGCGCTGACCACCGAACTGCGCCTTACCGCCCAGCGGCTGCTGGGTGACCAGCGAGTACGGGCCGATCGAGCGGGCGTGGATCTTGTCGTCCACCAGGTGGTGCAGCTTCAGCATGTAGATGTAGCCGACGGTGACCTTGCGGTCGAACGGATCGCCGGTGCGGCCGTCGAACAGGGTGACCTGACCCGAACGGTGGCGGCCGGCCTTTTCCAGCATGTCGCAGATGTCGCTTTCACGAGCACCATCGAACACCGGCGAGGCGAACGGAATGCCCGGGCGCAGATTGCCGGCCAGTTCCAGGATCTCGCCGTCGCCCAGATCGGCGATTTCGTCCTGGAACACCTCGGGGCCATAGAAGTCGGCCAGCTTGGTGCGGACGTCGGCGACGGTCGCGGTGTTGTGACGATAGCCGTCCAGCAGCTTGCCGATCTGTTGACCCAGGCCGGCCGAAGCCCAACCCAGATGGGTTTCCAGAATCTGACCGACATTCATGCGGCTGGGCACGCCCAGCGGGTTCAGCACGATATCGACCTGCTGGCCGTCTTCCAGGTACGGCATGTCTTCCAGCGGCACGATGCGGGAAATGACGCCCTTGTTGCCGTGACGGCCGGCCATCTTGTCGCCCGGCTGCAGCTTGCGCTTCACCGCCACGAACACCTTGACCATCTTCATCACGCCGGGCGGCAGCTCGTCGCCGCGCTGCAGCTTCTCGACCTTGTTCTCGAAGCGGTCCTGCAGACGCTCGACGGCGGCGTCGAAGGCACGCTTCAACTGCTCGACATCGCCCATCACCGCATCGTCATCGACGGCGACATTGCGCCAGGCGCTGTTGTGCAGCTCGGCGAACATCTCTTCCGACAGGACGGCGCCGGACTTCAGGCCCTTCGGACCGGAAACCACCTTCTTGCCGAGCAGCAATTGCTTCAGACGGGCATAGAACGACCGCTCGATGATGGCGCGCTCGTCGTCGCGGTCCTTGGCCAGACGCTCGATTTCGGCCCGCTCGATCGCCAGCGCGCGCTCGTCCTTCTCGACGCCACGGCGCGAGAAGACGCGAACTTCGACGATGGTGCCGGCGACGCCCGGGGGCAGACGCAAGCTGGTGTCGCGAACGTCCGAGGCCTTTTCGCCGAAGATGGCGCGCAACAGCTTCTCTTCCGGGGTCATCGGGGACTCGCCCTTGGGCGTGACCTTGCCGACCAGGATGTCGCCCGGCTTGACCTCGGCACCGATGTAAACGATGCCGGCCTCGTCCAGGTTCTTCAGGGCCTCTTCACCGACATTCGGGATGTCGCGGGTGATTTCTTCCTGACCCAGCTTGGTGTCGCGGGCCATCACCTCGAATTCTTCGATATGGATCGAGGTGAACACGTCGTCGCGGACGATGCGTTCCGAGATCAGGATCGAATCTTCGAAGTTGTAGCCGTTCCACGGCATGAAGGCGACCAGCACGTTGCGGCCCAACGCCAGCTCGCCCAACTGGGTGGACGGGCCGTCGGCGATGATGTCGCCCTTCTTGATCAGGTCGCCCACCTTCACCAGCGGCTTCTGGGTGATGCAGGTGTTCTGGTTGGAACGCTGGAACTTCAGAAGATTGTAGATATCGACGCCCGATTCGTGGGCGGCGACGTCTTCCGAGGCCCGGATCACGACGCGGGTGGCGTCGACCTGATCGACCACGCCGGTCCGCTTGGCGGTGATGGCAGCACCCGAGTCACGGGCGACGGCCTGCTCCATGCCGGTGCCGACCAGCGGCGCCTCGGCCCTGAGCAGCGGAACCGCCTGACGCTGCATGTTCGACCCCATCAGGGCGCGGTTGGCGTCGTCGTTTTCCAGGAACGGGATCAGCGCCGCGGCGACCGAAACCAGCTGCTTCGGCGACACGTCGATCATGGTGATTTCCGAGGGCGGAACCATGACGAATTCGCCGGCCTGACGGCACGACACCAGGTCGTGGACGAAGCGGCCTTCCGCGTCCAGTTCCGAATTGGCCTGGGCGATGGTGTAGCGGCCTTCCTCGTTCGCCGACATGTACTGCACGTCGTCGGTGACCTTGCCGGCCTCGACGCGGCGATAGGGCGCCTCGATGAAGCCGTACTGGTTGACGCGGGCATAGGTGGCAAGGCTGTTGATCAGACCGATATTCGGGCCTTCCGGCGTCTCGATCGGGCAGATGCGGCCGTAATGGGTCGGGTGCACGTCGCGCACCTCGAAGCCGGCGCGCTCGCGGGTCAGACCGCCCGGGCCAAGCGCCGACAGGCGGCGCTTGTGGGTGATTTCCGACAGCGGGTTGGTCTGGTCCATGAACTGCGACAGCTGCGAGCTGCCGAAGAATTCACGCACCGCCGCCGCGGCCGGCTTGGCGTTGATCAGATCGTGCGGCATCACCGAGTCGATATCCACCGAGCTCATGCGCTCGCGGATGGCGCGCTCCATGCGCAGCAGGCCGACGCGATACTGATTTTCCATCAGCTCGCCGACCGAGCGGACACGACGGTTGCCCAGGTGATCGATATCGTCGATCTCGCCCTTGCCGTCCTTCAGCTCGACCATGATCTTGATGACGGCCAGGATGTCGTCGCGCCGCAGGACGCGGGTGGTGTCGGGCACCTCCTTGTCCGAGAAGTTCAGGCGCGAGTTCATCTTGACGCGGCCGACCGCCGACAGGTCATAGCGTTCCGAGTCGAAGAACAGGCCCTGGAACAGCGCTTCGGCGGTCTCCAGGGTCGGCGGCTCGCCGGGACGCATGACGCGGTAGATGTCGATCAGCGCTTCTTCGCGGCTGGAATTCTTATCGACCGCCAGGGTGTTGCGGATGTACGGGCCGACATTGATGTGGTCGATGGCCAAAGCCGGCAGCTCGGTCACGCCGGCCTTTTCCAGTTCGGCCAGGACGGCGACGGTCAGCTCGTTGCCGGCTTCGACATAAATCTCGCCGGTGGCTTCGTTGATGATGTCCTCGGCGGCGTACTGGCCGACCAGATCCTCGGGCAGGACCAGGATGTCCTCGACGCCCTGCTCGCGCAGCTTCTTGCCCAGGCGCGGCGTCATCTTGGTGCCGGCCTCGGCGACCTTCTCGCCGGTCTTGGCATCGATCAGGTCATAGACCAGCTTGACGCCCTTCATGCGCTCGGGCGCGAAGGCCGTCTTCCAGCCCTTGGGGCCGCGGGTATAGACCACCTTGTCGTAGAAGTACGACAGGATGTCTTCCGAGCTCATGCCCTTCAGTTCGGACAATTCGACCGAGCGGCCGTCGGCCTTGCGGGCAGCGCGCAGCGCTTCGGTCGGCTTGTTGTCCAACGCGTACAGCAGCGTGGTCACCGGCAGCTTGCGGCGGCGGTCGATGCGGACATAGACCAGATCCTTGGCGTCGAATTCGAAGTCCAGCCAGGAACCGCGATAGGGGATGACGCGGGCGGCGAACAGGTACTTGCCCGACGAATGGGTCTTGCCCTTGTCGTGGTCGAAGAACACGCCCGGCGAACGGTGCATCTGGGAAACGATGACGCGTTCGGTGCCGTTGATGACGAAGGTGCCGTTGGCGGTCATGAGCGGCATGTCGCCCATGTACACGTCCTGCTCCTTGATGTCGCGGATCGAACGGGCGCCGGTGTCCTCGTCGATGTCCCACACCACCAGGCGCAGGGTCACCTTCAAGGGCGCCGCGAAGGTCATGCCGCGCTGCTGGCATTCCTCGACGTCGTACTTGGGCTGCTCCAGCTCGTAGCGCACGAACTCCAGGGTGCCGCGCTCCGAGAAGTCCTTGATCGGGAACACCGACTTGAAGACTTCCTGCAGGCCGACATTGGCGCGCTTTTCGAAAGCGACGTCCATCTGAAGGAAATGATCGTAGGAGCTCTTTTGCACCTCGATCAGGTTGGGCATCGGGGCCACCGTGGGGATACGCCCGAAGCTCTTACGAACGCGCTTCCGACCCGTGTAGGATTTAGCCATTGCCGCTCCTCGTCCTCGATCTCGGTTTCGGCCCGCGATCTTGCGGGCCGGTGGGGGACGGAAAAGGTCCCCCGTTAAATGACCTAACCAATAAACTTCATTCCTAGCCCTGCCCGGTCGAAATGGCCCGGTCCGGCTTTAGCGCGACCCCTTTGGGAAAGCACCATTGGGCCAGGCAGCGGCGACGTTCCCGCCACCGCTGCTGGCCCGCAGGGCAAACCCCAAAGGGTCTCGATTACTTGACGGCAACCTTGGCGCCGGCTTCCTCGAGAACCTTCTTGATCTTCTCGGCCTCGTCCTTCGACACGGCTTCCTTGACGGTCTTCGGAGCGCCTTCGACCAGGTCCTTGGCTTCCTTCAGACCCAGGCCGGTGATGGCGCGGACTTCCTTGATCACGTTGATCTTCTTTTCGCCGGCGTCGGTCAGGACGACGTCGAATTCGGTCTTCTCTTCAGCGGCCGGGGCAGCGGCGCCAGCGGCGACGGCGGCGACGGCAACCGGAGCGGCGGCGGAAACGCCCCACTTCTCTTCCAGCAGCTTGGACAGCTCGGCCGCTTCGAGAACGGTCAGAGCGGAGAGCTCGTCAACGAGCTTAGCGAGATCAGCCATAATGTACTCCTAGATAAGCTTGAGTTCTGGGATTAACAGTCGAGTCGTGCTCACGCAGCGTCCTTGTCCGCCTTGGCCTTGAGCACCCGGGCCAACTGGCCAGCGGGGGCTTGCAGCACACCGGCGATACGGGTAGCCGGGGTCGAGATCATGCCGATCAGCTTGGCGCGCAGTTCGTCGAGCGACGGCAGCGTAGCCAGAGCCTTGACACCGTCTTCGCCCAGACGCTCGCCACCCAGGGAACCACCCAGGATCTTGAGCTTGTCGTTGGTCTTGGCGAATTCGGCCGCCACCTTCGCGGCCGCAACCGGGTCCGCCGAATAGGCGATCGCGGTGGGGCCGGTGAAAAGGTCGGCGATGTTCTCGTAAGCGGTACCCTCAAGGGCGAGCTTGGTGAGACGATTCTTGGTCACCTTGAAGCTGGCGCCAGCCGCACGCATCTTGGCGCGAAGGTTGGTCATTTCGGCAACCGTCAGACCCGAATAATGGGTGACGACGACCAGACCCGCCCCTTCGAGCGTTCCATGCAGCGACCCGACCCATTCCTTCTTTTGTGTCCGGTCCACGTTCGTCTCCAAACAGCGAGCCGATGAACGCTCCCTTGCGGGGGGCGGGCATCGGTCCATTGCCCTAGTGGTCCTGCCTTGGTCACTTGCGACCAAAGGCCAAGACCGGTGGCCTGTCCCAGAAGCTTCAAGCCGCGCGTCGCCGGGCATCACCCGGAGCGAACGGAATTCTTCTTCTGTCTACGCAGGCGGGAACTCCCATCAAGCCCAAACGGGCACCTACGGTCTCGGACAGGGTGGAAGCCTGCCTTGCGGCGAAGCTTCCGGTACCCCCATCCCTTGCGGGATGGGGGAATTCGAAAAAGCGCTAAGTTCTACGCGCTGATGCTGGCGATGTCCAGCTTGACGCCCGGACCCATCGTCGAAGACAGCGAGATCTTCTTCAGATAGGTGCCCTTGGCGCCGGCCGGCTTGGCCTTGTTGATGGCATCGACGAAGGCCTTGATGTTGGCCACCAGCTTGGTCTCGTCGAACGAGGCCTTGCCGACGCCGGCATGGACGATACCGGCCTTCTCGACACGGAACTGCACCTGGCCGGCCTTGGCGGCGCGAATGGCTTCGGTGACGTTCGGGGTGACGGTGCCCAGCTTGGGGTTGGGCATCAGGTTGCGCGGGCCGAGGACCTTACCGAGGCGGCCGACCACACCCATCATGTCGGGGGTGGCGATGCAGCGCTCGAAATCCATCATGCCGCCCTGGATCTGCTCCGCCAGGTCTTCGGCGCCGACGATGTCGGCACCGGCCTTGCGGGCTTCCTCGGCCTTGTCGGCCTTGGCGAACACGGCGACGCGAACGGTCTTGCCGGTGCCGTGCGGCAGCTCGATCACGCCACGGACCATCTGGTCGGCATGGCGGGGGTCGACGCCCAGGTTCAAGGCGATCTCGACGGTCTCGTCGAACTTGGCCTTGGCGGCGCCTTTGATGATCTTGACGGCGTCTTCGATCGAATAGAACTTGTTGCGGTCGATGCCTTCGTAACCGGCCTTCAGACGCTTTCCGAGGTTGGCCATTTGATTACTCCACCACCTTGAGGCCCATCGAGCGGGCAGAGCCGACGATCATGCTGGCCGCGCCTTCGACGTCGTTGGCGTTCAGATCGACCATCTTCTTTTCGGCGATCTCGCGAATCTGCGCCATCGTCACCTGACCCACCGTGGCCTTGCCCGGCGTGGTGGTGCCCTTCTGGATGCCGGCGGCCTTCTTCAGGAAGTAGGTGACCGGGGGCGTCTTGGTGACGAAGGTGAAGGTGCGGTCGGAATAGGCGGTGATCACCACCGGAATCGGCATGCCGACTTCCAGCTGCTGCGTCTGGGCGTTGAACGCCTTGCAGAATTCCATGATGTTCAGGCCGCGCTGACCCAGCGCCGGACCGATCGGCGGCGACGGGTTGGCCTTGCCGGCCGGCACCTGCAGCTTGATATAGCCAATGACTTTCTTTGCCATCTCTTACCTCTGATGTTCAGAAGCCCGCGGTGCGGCCAATGGCTGGCCTTCCGCGTTCTTGCCCCGGGCGGGACCATCCCGCCCAAAGCTTCGCCGGCGAACCGGCAAATGGGATTACAGTTTCTCGACCTGCGAGTATTCCAGCTCGACCGGGGTGGAGCGGCCGAAGATCGACACGGCGACCTTGAGCCGTGCGCGCTCCTCGTCGACTTCCTCGACCAGGCCGTTGAACGAGGTGAAGGGGCCGTCGGCGACGCGGACCTGCTCGCCCACCTCGAACACGATCGAGGGCTTGGGCCGCTCGACGCCTTCCTGCACCTGCTTGATGATGCGTTCGGCTTCCGATTCGGTGATCGGCACCGGACGGCCCTTGCCGCCCAGGAAGCCGGTGACCTTCGGGGTGTTCTTGACCAGGTGCCAGGTGTCGTCGGTCAGCACCATCTTGACCAGCACGTAGCCGGGGAAGAACTTGCGCTCGGCATTGACCTTCGAGCCGCGCCGGACCTCGACCACCTCTTCGGTGGGGACCAGAACCTGCTCGAACAGATCGACCATGGCCTTCTGCTCGGCCTGCTCGCGGATCGACTGGGCGACCTTCTTCTCGAAACCGGAATAGACGTGGATCACGTACCAGCGGGCGGTCGCCATCTCAGCCTCCCAGTCCGAACAGCAGCTTGACGATCCAGGCGAACACCTGATCGACCAGCAGGAAGAACACGGCAGCGATCACCACCATGACGAACACCATCATGGTCGAGATGCTGGTTTCCTTGCGGCTGGGCCAAGTGACCTTGGCCACTTCCTGCCGCACCTGCTTGACGAATTGGCCTGGAGACGTTTTTGCCATCGTTCTCTTAATTCGGTTAAGGCGGGTCCAAAACGCCGCCTGTTCAAAATTTGGCAGGAGTGGAGGGGCTCGAACCCCCAACCCCCGGTTTTGGAGACCGGTGCTCTACCAGTTGAGCTACACTCCTGCAACCGAACCGCCGGCCCCCCTTTCGAAGGGCCGGCGTGTCGGATCGGCGAGGCCGAAGCCCCGCCTTATACAGCTA